>NZ_VOYC01000016.1:0-93622 GCF_013420425.1 Acinetobacter sp. YH01007
CTTGGCCAGAAAAATGAGTCGTTCTCGCTGTTCTAAACTAAGTGGTACAGAAACAATTCGAGGCATGTGTGAACATCTGTTAACTAAAAAAACTTTTTCGCATGATTAGTTATTTTTGTCAACTTAATCAAGCAAAGAGTAAAGCTACGAATAAATCACGGTTAAGACTTATTGATGGTAAAGAGATTGTAGAGTTAATTTATCGTTATTATGAAGATTTTAAACCACAATATAGAGCTTTAATCCCTTTAAAGCAGGTTTTTATTCCTGATATTGGTGACTAATTCCTAGTATCGTCAGGATTTGTTGCCTAAACATTCAGAAGCCGAATTTTCCGAAATCCATTCAAATTTAAGTAACAACTCGGATATGTGGTCTGTCTAAGTCCGTAAATTTATTTAATGTAGTCATACGTACATGAATCTTAAAAGAAAATTCTACTTTTAGATTATTTTATTTTAGGGGGATTACGATCTTCCAATAATTTGATGCAATTTAGCTAAAACTTCCTTTTAACAAAAAACCAGTGAATTTTACAATTCACTGGTTTTTGAAATGACATTATGTAGAGCGCATGGGCCGATGTACTACCCAAGCGGCATAAAGCAATTAATTAATCGAATCATCCAAGTTTGGAGCTAACCAACGCTTCGCTTCATCTAAACTCCAGCCTTTACGCTGTGCGTAATCTTCAAGCTGATCTAACGAGATTTTACCTGCGTTAAAGTACTCAGAAGCAGGGTTGGCATAGTAGAAGCCACTCACAGATGAAGGCGGCCACATCGCAAAGCTGCTGGTCAGCTGTGTGCCAATCTTTTCAGTTGAACCTAACCAGTTAAACAGTGTCGCTTTTTCAGAGTGTTCAGGGCAAGCAGGGTAGCCTGGTGCAGGACGAATCCCCACATATTTCTCTTTAATTAGCTCTTCATTACTTAGCTGCTCATTCGGCTGATAGCCCCAGAATTCTTTACGAATACGCTCATGCAAATGCTCTGCAAATGCTTCTGCAAAACGGTCACCCAAAGACTGCACCAAAATGGCAGAATAGTCATCGCCTTTGGCTTTAAACTCATTGGCCATTTCTTCCGCACCAAAAATCGACACGGTAAAGCCGCCCAAGTAATCTTGCCCTTGCTCTGTAGTTGCGACAAAGTCTGCCAAAGACAAGTTTGGTTTACCTGTGACTTTGTCTGACTGTTGACGAATATGATGGAAGGTATGCGTTACTTGATTACGTGCTGCATCATATACTTGTACTGAATCTGCCGCAGAACGGTTGGCAGGGTAAATCCCAAAGACTGCACGTGCATCAAAGCGATTATTTGCAATAATATCTTTGAGCATGGCTTGCGCTTGGTTATATAAGTCGGTTGCAGCTTCGCCCACCACTTCATCTTCCAGAATTTTCGGGAATTTGCCCGCCAAACTCCAAGAAATAAAGAATGGTGTCCAGTCAAAGTATGGCAACAAGGTTTCAAGCGGGTAATTGGTCAGCACTTGTGTACCAATTAATTTTGGTACTGCAGGCGTGTAGTTGTCCCAATCAATTTTTAAACCATTGTCGATGGCTTCTGCATACGACAATTTCGCAGCTTTTGGTTGCTTATTGGCAATACGTTCACGAATTTTAGCGTATTCCGCACGATGCTCTGCAACAAAAGCAGGTTTCATTTCAGGGGAGAGTAAGGTTGTCGCAACACCAACGGCACGCGAAGCATCGGCAACATAAATCACTGCATCATTTGAGAACTGTGGATCAATTTTAACTGCAGTATGTGCTTTAGATGTGGTTGCGCCACCAATCAACAATGGAATGTTAAAGCCTTTACGCTGCATTTCTTTGGCAACAAAAACCATTTCATCTAAAGATGGGGTAATCAGACCAGACAAGCCAATGATATCGACTTTTTCGTCAATGGCAGTTTGCAGGATTTTTTCTGCAGGTACCATCACACCGAGATCGACAATATCGTATCCATTACAGCCCAAGACTACGCCCACAATATTTTTACCAATGTCGTGAACGTCGCCTTTTACCGTTGCCATCAAGACTTTACCTTTAGACTGACCTTCGGTTTTTTCAGCTTCGATGTACGGGTTGAGCCATGCAACGGCTTGTTTCATCACACGGGCAGATTTCACCACTTGTGGCAGGAACATTTTACCTGCACCAAACAAGTCACCGACCACGTTCATGCCATCCATCAACGGGCCTTCAATCACATCTAATGGACGTTTGGCTTTCAGGCGCGCTTCTTCGGTGTCTTCATTAATAAAGGTGGTGATGCCTTTAACTAAAGCGTACTCAAGACGTTTTTCGACAGATTCACTACGCCATTCTAAGTTTTCTTCGGCTTTTTGTGCGCCTGATTGACCACGATATTTTTCTGCCACTTCTAGCAGTTTTTCTGTGGCATCCTGACCGCTTTCACCTTGGTTCTGGTTCAGAATAACGGCTTCAACTGCTTCTTTCAGTTCTTTCGGGATGTCATCGTAAATTGCCAACTGACCTGCGTTGACAATCCCCATGGTCATGCCTTGCTGAATAGCGTGATATAGGAATACCGCGTGAATGGCTTCACGTACAGGTTCGTTACCACGGAATGAGAAAGATACGTTCGATACACCGCCTGAAATCATGGCATGCGGCAGGTTTTGTTTAATCCAGCCTGTGGCTTCAATAAAATCGACTGCGTAGTTGTTGTGTTCTTCAATACCTGTCGCAACTGCAAACACGTTCGGATCAAAAATAATGTCTTCGGCAGGGAAGCCAACATCATTGACCAAAACGTCATAAGAGCGTTTACAAATTTCGCGCTTACGTGCCACAGTATCGGCTTGTCCGACTTCGTCAAAGGCCATAACAATGACAGCTGCGCCGTATTGGCGGCAGAGGCGGGCTTTTTCGACAAACTCGTCATAACCTTCTTTTAAGGAAATAGAGTTGACAATGGCTTTACCTTGTACGCATTTCAAGCCTGCTTCAATGATTTCCCATTTAGAGGAGTCAATCATGATAGGTACGCGAGAAATATCAGGCTCAGATGCCACCAAGTTCAGGAAGTGCACCATCGCACCTTCTGAATCGAGCATGCCTTCATCCATGTTGATGTCGATGATTTGCGCACCGCTTTCTACCTGTTGACGAGCAACATCTAAGGCTTCGGCAAAGTTTTCTTCACGAATTAAACGCAGGAATTTTTTAGAACCTGTGACGTTGGTACGTTCGCCCACGTTTACAAATAAAGAGTCATCATAAATGTTAAATGGTTCTAAACCACTTAAACGGCATGCAGGTTTAATCTCTGGAATTTTACGCGGTGGAATGTCTTTTACCGCATTGTAAATCGCGCGGATATGATCAGGCGTTGTACCACAGCAACCGCCTGTAATATTGATCAAGCCGCTTTCAGCAAATTCTTTGAGGAAAGCTGCGGTTTCTTCAGGCGTTTCATCATAACCACCAAATGCGTTGGGTAAGCCCGCGTTCGGGTGTGCAGAAACAAACACATCGGCAACGTCTGAAACGGTTTTAACGTGTGGACGCATGGCATCTGCGCCCAAAGCACAGTTAAAACCAATTGAAAGTAAATCGCCATGACGTACCGAGTTCCAGAAAGCTTCTGCAGTTTGACCCGTTAAGGTACGTCCTGAAGCATCGGTAATGGTACCTGAAATCATCAACGGCAATTCACGCCCGAGCTGTTTAAACACTTCTTTGACCGCAAAAATCGCAGCTTTACAGTTTAAGGTGTCAAATACAGTTTCAATGAGCAGGATATCTGCACCACCTTCAATTAAGGCATGCGCAGCTTCAATATAGTTTTCTTTGAGTGCATCAAAGCTAATGTTACGAAATGCAGGGTCGTTTACATTTGGTGAAATTGAACAGGTACGCGATGTTGGCCCAAGTACACCTGCCACAAAACGTGGTTTGTCTGGTGTTGAATATTTTTCACAGGCAGCTTTGGCTAAACGCGCTGCTTCGCGGTTAATTTCTGGAACCAAATCTTCCATGTGATAGTCAGACATAGAAACGCGTGTGCCGTTAAAGCTGTTGGTTTCAATAATGTCTGCACCCGCATCTAAGTAGGCTTCGTGAATACCCTGAATAATGTGCGGTTGGGTCAGTACCAATAAATCATTGTTGCCTTTGAGGTCATGTGCCCAATCTGCAAAACGCTCACCACGATAATCGGCTTCTTCCAATTGATGGCGTTGAATCATAGTACCCATAGCACCATCGATAATTAAAATTCTTTGGGCAAGAAGCGCTTTCAGGGTGGTAAGCGTGGACATAAAAAACCCTTTATGACTGAATCCGAAATGAGCGCTATTTTAGCAGAGTTCGCACGGCTTTCGTGCACTTGAAGCGACCAGAGAGAGTGGAAGTCGTAAAAATAGTGCATAAAGCAGTATTTTTAGGATTTTGCTGTAGCTTTTGAACCTAAATAAAAGTTGTGATGAGGAACATTCTAATTTTGATTTTACTTTGATGCGTCATCGCTTTGTCATATTGCTCAGGCAAAATTGGCTCACGGTAAATTTTGTCTGAAATTTTAGGCAAATATGACAAAGGTGTAACAATCTAAATTTGAGAGAATGGCATAAGAAAAGTAGGTTTATTTATTCTAAGTGTTTAAATTTAAATGTTAATTTTAATTTTATGCACAAAAAAAACAGCTTAAAGTGTGAAAATAAAGTATGAAAGTTGCTTTATATAGCAGCTCTTTGTCATATAATTGTCACAATTTAATTGAACAATAAGGGGATTTTAAATCCTCTTTTCTGCTTGCATGAATTCTAATCCAACTCCTGTAGATTCAGCACACAAGTCGACCACTAAATCGACCAATGTTCATGTGCCTACACCGAAATTTTTTATGCCGGTGTTTTTAACGATCATCGTTTCTACCCTTATTTATATTGGTTTCCAATTGTCTGCGGACTTATCCCACGTGCCTGCGCTAAGCATGTACTCGGTGATTTTATTGGCGACCGCTTTATTCATTGCCTTAGGCTTTGAATTTGTGAATGGTTTCCACGACACAGCTAACGCAGTGGCAACGGTTATTTATACCAATGCCCTGTCTGCACCTGTGGCAGTAATGTGGGCGGGTTTCTGTAACTTCCTTGGGGTGATGGTCGCCAGTGGCGCAGTTGCCTACGGTATTATTGCCTTACTTCCAGTCGAATTGATTATGAATGTCGGTTCAGGCGCAGGCTTTGCCATGGTTTTTGCCATGTTGATTGCCGCGATTGTCTGGAACTTAGGAACGTGGTTTTTCGGTATTCCTGCTTCAAGTTCGCACACTTTAATCGGTTCGATTTTAGGTGTGGGGATTATGAACTACTTGCTGAACTCAGGTGCGGGTGCAAGTGGCGTAGACATGGAACAAGTCATGAAAGTGGGCAAGGCTTTATTGTTCTCGCCACTGATTGGTTTTGCCTTTGCTGCGATTTTGTTCTTCTTGGTGAAAAAAATCTTCAAGAAACAAATGGAGTTGTTCCAGCCACCTGAAGGCAATAAGCCACCACCACCACTGATTCGTGCCATTCTAATTTTTACTTGTACTGGGGTAAGTTTTGCGCATGGTTCAAACGATGGTCAAAAGGGCATGGGTTTAATCATGTTGATTTTGATCGGGATTGTGCCGTTGGCGTACTCGTTAAATAAAGAGTTAGACCAAAACCACATTCAATCGTTCCAACAGCTTTCAACGCAAACAGCTGATGTGATTTATGCACAACATGTCGATATGCCAGATGAAAAAGCACGTCAGGTCATCACTAGCTATATTCAGACCAAAGAAATTACCCCTGAAGTCGTGCCTGCTTTGGCAAGCTTAACTGACCATTTGGGTGAGCGTGTGGGTCAATATGGCAACTTGAAAGATGTGCCTGAAGCTGAAGTAGCAGAAATGCGTAATGATATGTATTTAAGCACGACTTCATTCAAGCGTTTAGACAAAGCCAATGCCTTGCCTGAAATGTCGGAAGAACAGAAAAAAGTGGTTAAAAGCTACCGCAGCCATTTAGATTCATTCTTACAATACATTCCAACTTGGGTCAAAGTTGCCGTTGCCTTAGCACTAGGCTTGGGTACGATGGTCGGCTGGAAACGTATTGTGGTGACTGTTGGTGAACGTATCGGTAAGCAGCACATGACTTATGGTCAAGGTATGTCTGCCGAGCTTGTGGCAATGTCAACTATTGCTGCTGCAGATGGTTTGGGGATGCCAGTTTCAACTACACACGTACTGAACAGTGCGGTGGCAGGTACCATGGTGGCAAATAAATCGGGTCTGAATTTCCAAATGGTGCGTACAATTCTTTCGGCTTGGATTTTCACTTTACCTGCGACAATTTGTTTATCGGGTAGCTTGTTCTGGTTGTTCTTAAAAGTGTTTTAATCCATTCTCAACTTTTTTGAGTGGTTGAAAAAAGCGCTGTGATGATACAGCGCTTTTTTTATACCTGCAGATCAGTCTAGAGAAATATTTGCAGGCAAGTTTTTGAATAGATAGATTAGCGGTTTACATTACTTTTTAAATTTTTGGATGACTTTGTCCAGTGGTAATTTATCTGCAGCAAAGCCATAGAGCGCAGCGAAAGGTAGGGCCGTTCGTGCCAAATACGCCACGCGCCACAATCCACCATGGTTCGCACCTTCCATCATCAATTCGAGCGGATGCTCAAGTTTCACTTCAGGATTGGCTGCCGAGTTTGGATTGCGTAAGTCATGAATCCACAATGCCGCCATAATCGCATTGGTGGTTTCAGGGCTAAATGCTTCAACATCAAACAAACTTGCGCCACTAAATGCTGCTTTGAGTAATGGATTTTTGGTCACAGAGTGTGTGGTGGTCGAAGGTGCAATATTGATGCTGACATGCTGTCCTTGATGACGCGCTAAAATTGCACGCCATTGCTGGATGCGTTTTGCTAAAGCATAGTTTGGCCCTTGTTCAACCACCAAACAGTCGGCAATACCATAATGTTGACCATTGTCTGAAGCAATTAAATTATGCAGATTCTTTTGGAAGAAATGACTGCGTGAAATGGTTTCAATACTTTTGGTGAGTAGCTTTTGCCCTTGTGAACGCTGCTGAAACTTCTCTGCCGATGCGCTAATCACTTCTTCAGGAACGGCATAAACATCGGTTGGGGTACACATAAACATAAGGCTGCTATCAGCTTTGTGTTCGCTGACATATTGCATAATGGCATCCATCGCCATCGCAACACGCACGTGTTTTTCACCATCTAAATAGGCAATGGCTGCTAAATCTAGCGTTTCAGGTTTTTGAGCTAACCATTGTGCAATTTCTGGGGTTTGTGTCAGTAGATTTGCACCCAACTGTTCTGTTAAAATATCAAGTGGGGTATCTGCCGCGAGTTGTGTTGTACTGGGTGCATATAAGGTGGCATTGCCTTGTTGCACAGTGCTTAAAATTTTATTCCACACACGGCTATTTGGTAAATCGACTGCAATAATATTGGCTTTCCATTTGGCTAACCATGTGAGTGGCCCTGCTTCTGAAGCTGCACCAAATAGCACCATGTTACGGTCAGACAAATCAAACCATTCAGGATGCGCCATTGCAGCATTTAACGCTTCGGCATGACTTGGTTCAATAATGCCTGCTGCTAGCCAAATTGCAATTTGATCTAGTAGAGCTTGACCTTGTAACTTTTGCCCACGATACGGCACATACCATTCGGGTGCTGCTTGGCTGCTGCCTTGTAATTTAAAGGTATGTAAAGTTTCAGTAGGCAAGAGCATGACATCTTTCAGCACATATTTTTGCTCATGACGATAAAACTCAAAACTTTGATGCGCTTTTCTTAAACCATCTTCTGCAATTTGAATTGCGTTAGCTTGTTCACGAATACCATTGGTCACGAGGGCTTTAAAGTATTTTGGATAGTGTTTACGCCAGTTTTTTTCTGCCAAAGCATCGACTGAGCTTTGATGATCGACTGTGGCTAAGGCTTCGGCAATAATTTGTTTGCCCGTGCTTGAGGTGCTGGGTTTATGATTTTCTGGATGAATTGGAAACTGTAAGCCATCGTAAGAAGTGGACATGCAAAAACTCGCAAACTAAATTGAAATTAATATACAGATGTATACATTATCTATGCCAAGTTGCGATATGGGGTAGCAAAAACTACCAAAATTGAGTGAAATTTGAATAAAAAAACCTTCACGAAGTGTAAAGGTTTTTAATGTGAATGAAATGTTGTTGAGATTTAAAGGTTAGTGTTTAAATGTCTAGGTTCGAATCATAAATGAGTCTGATGCTGTATCAACAATGTTTTATTCACTCAGACCAACAGCTTAACAACGTCCTTTTTTCGCCTGACCTGGAGGACAAAAATCACCATCACCATGCGGATGTTGGTGTGGATAATAGCCTTTCGGGTAGATCGTGCGGTCAGGATCAATCACCACACTGCCTTCAGGGGTATGTACGGCACAGGCGCTTAATCCTAGACTGAGTAACAGGGCGCTTAGAAGTGCAAACTTTTTCATGGCTGACTCCTGATTGCTTGATAGTTTTAGTCTTTATATTCTTAGTATAAGTGCTTGTCGAGTAACTGCATGTTATTTGTTGTGTGCTTTATGCTGTATTGGATCATTCAGATGCTTTCATCAATCAAAAATACTTATCAGCAGTTCATAAAATGACGATTGAAAGTCGTTTTTCCCAATGAGAGAGGCTGAAGATGAGAGGCAATAAATGATGGTGTTAAGCGGATTTATGAAAGCAGTCTATTGACGGATTTGAAAATTCTTTAAAGTAGCAACGACTCAGTGGTAGATGTACCGAGTCGTTATAGTTTCAAAAGTTAAAACGGCAGTTGCGCCAGTTTATTCAGGAAGTGAGGCAAGATGCGTGGTTCAATTAAAATAGTCACAATCACACCATAGGCCGCACCCCATAAATGCGCACTGTGATTAATATTGGAATTGCCGCGTTTACCCGACCAAATGCTATACGCTACATACAGTATTGCAAAAATAATGGCAGGCACTGGAATAAAGAACACGAAAATCAACTTCCACGGCTCAAACAAAATATAGGCAAACAACACCGCAGATACAGCACCAGATGCGCCTAAGCTCGCCCAACGATGGTCATTTTTATGCTTTAAATAACTTGGAATAATCGCGGCAATCAAACCACCCAAATAGAATAAAACAAAGCCTAAATCATAGACGTATTGGCGATAAAAACTTTCAATAATGCTGCCAAAGAAAAACAGGGTAATCATATTGAACAGCAAATGCGCACCATCGGCATGCACAAAACCATGGGTAATGAAGCGGTCATATTGACCACGTTGCATAGCAGGCGGCCAAAAAATCAGACGATTCATTAATTCTTGTTTGGAAAACGCCAACATAGACACAATGACCGTAATAATGATAATGGTCACGGTATGATTAAAAGGTAAATCGAGCATAAACGCCTATTCTTTTACTTGAATTCTGCTGTAATAATGCATCAAAACTGAGTTTGAGTCGAACTTTAGGAATAAATCCGACAATTTTGGTTGATTTTTTTTTATTCCCCCGCATCTTCAGTTAAAATAGCCACTTCAGCTTGAGGAAATTATTGTTATGTCGACTGAGAACAGCAGCACAGCAGTTGTAGATGAAATTCCAAACTTATTGATTACGCCAACTGCTCAAGAGTATTTGAAGGATTTATTGGCAAAGCAAAATACACCGGGTATTGGTGTGCGTGTTTTTGTGGAAAATCCTGGTACACCGCGTGCTGAATGTTGCATGGCTTATAGTGCGCCCGATGAAGTTGTACCTACAGACTACAAACAGGAATATCCAGACTTTCCTGCATTTATTGATACGCCGTCTATTCCGTATTTATTGGATGCCGTAATTGACTACAACAAAGACCGTTTTGGTGGTCAATTGACTTTCCGTGCACCGAACTCAAAAGTGCCACGCGTAGGCCCAGATGCTTCAGTAGAAGAACGCATTACTTATGTTTTACAGTCTGAAATTAACCCAGGTTTAGCAGGGCATGGTGGTAACTGTGCTTTGGTTGAAGTGGTTGAAGATGAAGAACACGGCTTAACTGCAGTATTGAAATTTGGTGGCGGTTGCCAAGGATGTTCAGCGATTGATGTGACTTTAAAGCAAGGTGTTGAAACAACCTTGAAACAACACGTACCTGAATTGATGCGTGTGGTGGATCAGACTGACCACAGTCAATCTGAAGGTGCTTATTTTAAATAAGCTCTAAGCCTCGCTTAAAAATAACCTCCTAAATTTTAGGAGGTTATTTTTTATCTGAAATTGTCAACAGACCCTATTCATTCGTTTGTAGATTTAAAATTTGTTGTGTTTTTTCAGAATAATAAAATTTCTCTAAATAATGGCGCGCACGTTGCTTTAAATAGCCTTCAGCGATCATTTTTTGAATGACTGGATTTAACAGTTGTTGTAATTGTTGTTGGACTAGCGCTTCATCAATGTTTAAGTCGTGCAATAACAAGTCAAAAGGGCGCGCCTGATTGCGTACATACCACGCATAAACCCCATCATGCACTTGCTGTTTCAAATAGTCACTTTGGCGTAAATGATCCCAAATTTCATGTCCTAAATTGACAGTTTGGGATAGGTCTTGTACTTCAATATAATTTTTTAAAACGGAAAGTGGCAAGTCTTTAACTTTGTGCCATAAATTGGCTTGGAAGTGATACAGTTTTTCCTCATCAAAATGTTGATTAAGCACCGACTCGCTCATTTGAGTCAGCTTCTGCACATTTTTTTGCAAATAATGCTGAATGGTCTGGTCTAAATTGGTATCGGTAACGCTTTCCAAAACCGATTTACCCATTTTCATAAAACGCGATACGCCAGGCACGCTTTTGGCGATCACCGAATTATCCATATAATCCTGAATGGAATGTTGAATGAGTTGGGTAATCATGGCGGCAAAGGCAGGATTATTCACCACGGCTTTAATCAAACGCTGACGATGTCCACTTTTACTTGCAACATATTGTGCAATTTTGTCGATGGTCAGCACAGGTATCACATCGGCAATTTTACTGCTGTCATTAACAGGGTGTACCAGTGCAAAACGAATATGCTCAGCAATTTGTTCCACTAAAAATGAACTGGCAGGTGTATTTAAAATTTGATGTTGAATCAGTTGATGAATGGCTTCAGATGTCCATAAATCTTGTAAGCTTTGTTTGCGAAACCATTGGTAAAACTGCACAAATTCAGTTTGTACCATTTCACTTTGGTTAAATTCTTGATCTAAAAAATCAAGCTGAGCTTCAATTAGTTGCTCAATGATGGGATGTTTCTGCATGAAGGTTTTATATAATAATTAATTTAGAGGAATCAGTTTATCAGCAAGTGGGTTTTTTAGGTTCTGAGTTTTAGCCAGAAACGGCAAATAATATTGTGCGACTTGTTTTTCAGCTTCCAATAACGGCATGTGTCCAACATTATTAAGAATCACAGGTGTTTCGGCGCGTTTGAGTAAAGATTGTAATTCCTTCGCCACTTCAACATTAATAATGCGATCTTGCTTACCCCATAAAATCAGGGTCGGTGCTTCAATTGATCCTGCTAAACGTGCAAATGAGTCTGGAGTATAAATACGGTTGAGTTTGACAATTTGCTCAATTGCTTTACGGGTTTGTTCTGAGCGAGAAATCAGGACTTCTTCTTGCGCATGTTGAATTTGTGAGGTCATGGCAGGCGGGCTTTGCATGATTTGTTTGGCGACGTCGGCTAAATCGCCATGTTTGCTCACAATTAAGTCATTTAAAGATAATGGATTTTTGGTGTAAGGCGTATTAGCAAGTTTATAAATGCCTGCACTATTGAGTAAAAATAAACTTTGCGTATCAAAAGGATATTGCGAGGCATACACGGTTGCAATTGAGCCGCCTAAAGAATGTCCTGCCACGTGTAAGTTTTCTTCACAGTCAATTGCTTCAATAAATTGACGCAGTTGTGAAGTTACATTCGGAACTGAATTATCAAAATTGCTTGGAGTTTTGGTGTCACCGCTATTGGGTAAATCTGGAATAATCACATGATAATGTGGGGTTAAAAATTGCGCGACACGGTTCCAATTATCACGTGTGCCTGCCAAACCATGAATCAATAAAATTGTGGGTTTGCTGTGCGAGCCACCTTCGTTATAGCTCCAGACGACATCTCCAACACGAATGCTTTTAGAGCTTAGTCCTGCTTGTTTGCGCTGTTGCTGAAAATGATTTTGTAATAGTTTAAGTTCAGTTGCGTTGCTGTTACTGGCGTTATTGTTTTTTGTGAAGGTATATGGATTGGGCGCAGCGCTTTGCACAAGGCAAGATGTACTTAGTCCCAAAGCCAATAAAGTCGTATGTAGATAACGTGATCGAATAAATTTCATCATGAAAACGTCTTCCCCTGACGAACCCAAAACAGGCTCCAATAATGATAGGCACTAGCTCTTAGGTCTAATTGCACAAGTGTATTCTGTCTATTGTAGGCGTTTAAAAATGAAAGTCATCCCTTGCTTTTTTGATCAAAGCTTTGAAATTGGTAGAAAATGTGACCTATCTCAATAAAAAGTGAAAAAATTTATAACAAAAATGAATAAAGAAAAGCGCAGCTGCATATTTTTTTGCAAGTGACATTCATAAAAACTGGCTTTAGAATATCGCAACTTCAAAGATCGGTGGTAAATCAAGAATGCTAACAGCTCAAGAAGCTTTAGAACGTCTTAAACAAGGAAACCAACGTTTTGTTTCTGGTGATACCAGACATCCGAAGCAATTGTCGCACCAACAGCGTGCAGAAATGGCAGAAGACCAAAATCCATTTGCCATTATTTTAGGATGTTCAGATTCACGTGTTCCTGCAGAAATGGTATTTGACCAAGGATTGGGTGATCTTTTTGTAATTCGTGTTGCGGGCAACGTGGTTGCGCCATCACAGGTAGGTAGTGTTGAATTTGCGGCAGAGCGTTATGACTGTGCTGTGGTTGTTGTCTTAGGACACAGTCACTGTGGTGCAATTCAAGCGACAATTGATACTTTAATGTGCCCAGACTGTCCACCATCGGCAAATTTAATGTCGATTGTGAACCGTGTTCGCCCTTCAGTTGAAACCTTAATGCAGACTGAACTGAAAAATGATTTGGCGAAATTGTCTAAGCATGCAGTACGTTCCAATGTATTTGCATCGGTAAATCAATTGCGTCATGGTTCAGCAGTTTTAGAAAACCTGATTGAACAAGGTCAGTTGAAAGTAGTCGGTGCAGAATATTCACTGGAAACAGGTGAAGTGGTTTTTTTTGATTTTTAATCCGAACTGCACAGCAATTAGATTTTCCTCAAAGGCGCTTTATAAAGCGCCTTTGATATATGGATAAGCATTATTTAGCAAAATAGGCTGAGCTTTGGCATTTGGATGAATTAAATCTTTTTGCATCAATTGCTTATTGCCCGCAATACCTTCCATAAAAAATGGCAGTAATTTGACTTTATATTGCTGACTCACCACTTTATAGTTATTTTCAAATGCTTTGCTATACGCCGAGCCGTAATTTGGCGGCATTTTCATCCCAAAAATCACCACTTTCGCTTTGGCTTTTTGGCTATGCTGAATTAAGTTCGCTAAATTTTTTTGAATCATTTGTGGCGGTTGTCCACGCAAGCCATCATTTCCGCCTAACTCAATGACTACAACGTCTGGACGATGGGTCTGCAGCAATTTAGGCAGACGCGCCAAAGCACCACTGGTGGTTTCGCCACTGACACTTGCATTGACCACTTTATGCTGTTTCGGATACTGTTGTTCTAAACGTTTTTGCAATAAGTGAACCCAACCTTGTTGTGGTTGTATGCCGTAACCTGCACTTAAGCTGTCACCTACAATCATAATGGTTTTTGCAGATACCACGAGTGGGCTGAAACATAGTCCGAGCAGCAACACACGCGGGAAGACACGACTAGTTAGATTGCGATTTTGCATAATGGGAAACGTATGACTCAAAACACTAAAGAATCTAATATCATGCCACAAACGATTATTTCTGCCCAAAATTTGACACAAAAGATACAACTTGCACAAAAACAATTGACCATTTTTGAGAATTTAAACCTCGATATTCAGGCAGGCGAACAAGTTGCTATTACTGGTCGTTCGGGTTCGGGAAAATCGACCTTATTGGGTATTTTGGCAACTTTAGATCAAGCCAGTAGTGGAAAATTGCTGATTTGTGGTGAGTCGATTGCAGAATTAAATGAAGAACAACGTGCAGAAGTTCGTTTAAAGCATATTGGTTTTGTGTTTCAGTCTTTTCAGTTGTTGCCACATTTAACTGCACTGGAAAATGTGATGTTGCCCCTGCGTTTACAGGAAAAATTTAAATATGCAGAAGCTGAACAAAAAGCGCTGAATTTGCTGAAACGTGTCGGTTTAGAGCGTCAGGCACAGCAAACGCCGAAAGTGCTTTCGGGAGGCGAGCAACAACGTGTCGCCATTGCGCGTGCTTTAATTCGTGAACCTAAAATTATTTTTGCCGATGAACCGACAGGAAACTTGGATGGTGAAACTGCAACTGAAATTGAGCAATTGTTATTTGAATTGAACCGTGAGTTGGGCACAACTTTGGTGTTGGTCACGCATGACCCGAAACTGGCGGCACAATGTCAGCGCCATTACGCTTTAATTGATGGGCAATTGGTTGAGCAATTTGCAGCTAAGCCAACCGCTGCCATAACAGGAGGATGAAATGAACGCATTATTTCATCCACTGTTAAAGCAGAGTTTTAAAAGCAGTGGTGTCTATTTACTGATTATTGCGCTGACTTTAGCGATTAGCGCGACCACAGCCTTAAAGTTTAGCAATGAGCAAATTCAAAATGCTGTAGCGTTGCAAGCGGCAGAAATGTTGGCGGGTGATTTAGTCCTGAGCGACAATGAACCCATTGCACAAGACTGGCAGGATCAGGCGACTGCACATCAGTTACAACAGTCGCATGTGACTGTATTTAGTTCGATGGCACATACTCAAGCACAATTTGTGATGGTGAATGTCAAAGCGATTGAGCACAATTTTCCGTTACGCGGTGAATTACGGGTCAATCCTGCAGCGGACAAGATTCAGTCTGGCGAAATTTGGCTAAGCCAACGTGCTATGGATTTACTTCACGTTAAACTGGGTGAAACAGTAAATATTGCCGATGCAGCATTTACCGTAACTGCCAAAATTGAACATGACTCCAATCAGGAACTCGGTTTTTCAGGTTTTTCGCCGACAGTGATTATTTCACAGGCAGATGTAGCACGTACCCACGTAATTCAAGTGGGTAGCCGCATAGATTATCGTTTGTTGTTGGCAGGCAGCGCCAAAGATACACAAAATTTTGAGCAGTACTTTAAAACACATACACAGCAGCCTGCACAGGTGCAGCAGAGCGCTAGCCCTGAACAAAACTTTGAAGAACAAAGCAGTTTAAGACTACGTAATGCCAGTGAAGGCAATACGCGCTTAATGCGCCCAATTGCCAATTTAGACACCTTTTTGCAGTTGGCTAACATCCTGACCATTTTATTGTGTGGCATTGCGATTGGGTTGACCAGTCAGCGCTATGTGCAACAAAATCAGGATCATATCGCCTTATTACGTTGTATTGGTGCAAGTAAACGACAAATTTTAGCCGCTTATTTGGCGTTGCTGGCTTTGGTCTTAAGTATCGCTATGGGCATTGGCAGTATTTTGGGCGTGACGTTGGGCTATGCTTTGTTGCAAATCATGCTGCAACTGATTCCGCACCTGGAAATTCAATTTTCAGCCATGGCAATGTTGCTTGGGCCATTGCCAATCGCCATGCTCACCAGTGCTGTGGTGTTGTTGGGTTTTGTGCTGCCTAATTTATTGCAATTGCTGAATACCGCACCGATTCGCGTGATTCGCCAACAAGACAAAAGCATGCGCGCTTGGTGGTGGATGTTGCTTACAGGGACGCTAAGTCTAATCGTATTTTGTATGGTCTTGACCGAAAGTTTAGTGCTTAGTACATGGGTGATTGGTGCGATTATTGCGCTGTGCGTATTGCTGTATGGAGTGGTGTGGAGTTTATTAAAATTATTGCGTCATTCTAAAGGCAGACTCGCAGCGTATATTCGTGCGCCTGCTGTCACGGCATTTCAAATTACTGCATTGGCTTTAGGATTAAGTTTAATTACGGTACTTGCAGTGTTGCGTACCGACCTGCTAGATCGTTGGCAGCAGCAATTGCCCGAAGGAACACCCAATCAGTTTGTTTACGGCTTGCCACCGTTTGATATGCCTGAGTTTCAACAACAATTAACGCAGCAGCAGTGGCACAGCACGCCACTTTATCCAAATATACGCGGGCGTTTGGTCGCCAAAAATGATCAACCTTTTGCCGACGCCTTAATTCAGCAAAGCAATACGTTAAGACGCGAACTCAACCTGACACAGTCTGACCGTTATCCTGCCGATAATATCATTGTAAATGGGCAAGCCAATTTCAGTGCAGTGGGACAAGTGTCAGTAGAAGCAGATACGGCTGCCGAGTTGGGCATTCAAATTGGTGATCGACTCAGTTTTAGTTTGCCTGAAGGCATACTTGAAGCCGAAGTGATTAATCTGCGTACGGTGGAGTGGGAAAGCTTTAGTCCAAATTTTTTCTTTATTTTTTCACCGCACACTATGGATGAAAATGCAGGCAGTTATTTGGGCAGTTTCTATGTGCCTGAAGCAGATAAACCGAAACTAATTCAATTGATTCAGCAATTTGCCAACACAGTGTTTATTGATGTCAGCCTAATTTTGGATGAAATTAAACGCATTGTGAATGTGTTGGTGCAGATCATCACCATTTTAGCCATTTTGGTGAGTGTGTCTGGGCTGTTGGTATTAATCGCGTGTTTAAACTTGCTGATGGATGAGCGCAAACGCGAAGTCGCATTACTGCGTTCTTTTGGTAGTTCTAAACAAAAACTCAAACGTATGTTGAGTCTGGAAATCGGTTTTATGGGCTTTATAGCGGGAATAGTGGCGTGTTTATTTGCCGAAGTCATTAGTGCTGTTGCCAGTTACCGCATGGATTTAATGCTGCAACCACATTGGGAAATCTGGCTGATTTTGCCTGTATTTATGACCGTGCTGTGTGCCTTGATTGGACGTTATCGTTTAAGTTATTTATGCGATATTCCGCCACTGCAAAGTTTAAGGGAGATGAATCAGTCCTGATTCATCTCTAGTTGATGTTGTTTTACTTGCTGTAAAGGTTGATTGTTCAACCCAGACTGCGTTGCATCATGCTAAGCAGTTCTTGCCAAAGGGGTTGAATTGGAGCAAGCAGTTTATGGCAATACCAGTAAAATGCAGCACAACCCAATGGTGCAAGGAGCATCGCAAAACTGTTCACTAAGTTACTGTGTTTGCTGCGTTGTCCAAGGTACCAAATGATTGTCATGGCTGCGCCCATGAGCATGCCGCCAATATGTGCAGCATTATTAATGCCACTGATCATAAAGCCCATACCTAAGTTCAGTGCCATCACCATCACCAAAGTCTTGCCATCCAACAGAAATTTTTGGCGAGGTAATTGGGGCAATAACGCCAATACCGTCAGTGCAGCTCCAAGTCCCATCACTGCACCCGATGCACCTGCACCCACGCTAGGTAACAGCTTTGGATTAGCGACACCTTGTTCGAGCAGGGTATAGCTGTCTTGAATGCTGACATAGCCACTAAGCAGGCTACCCATCAAACCTGCGCAAACATATAACACTATAAAATAGACACGCCCAAACAACTGTTCACTGACGCTGCCAAAAATATACAAGGCCCACATATTTAACATTAAATGTACTAAACCGAAATGAAAAAACATGCTGCTGAACAGGCGAATGGGTTCCGCCAAAAAGGTTAAAGGTGCATAATCAGCACCCCAGCGTATTGCATCTTGCGGGCTAGGATTGCTAATGTTCATGCCGTTGAGCACTTGCCATGCAAACAAAGCCACGTTTATTGCAATCAGGGCTGCGGTAATCCACCACAGGTGAATTTCAACTTTATTGTTGCGCAGGTTTGGGGGATGTTGGGACATATATTTGAATATTGTGTCGTAGTGATCAATCTAAGCTTAACACGAAAAAATAACGCTTCAGGAGCCATGCACCAAGATGAAAGCTTTTTTTATACGAACTTTGTTAATTCTTGTTAGTGTGGTGCTTTTGGTTCAATTATGGATTTTTAGCAGCTTGGTGTGGTGGCGTACGCAGCCTGTGCAATCGACCATGATGATGCGTTTGGATTATTGGGCTGAACCGAGCAAGCCTATTCAACACCAATGGCGCGACTATGACCAACTCAGTGACAACTTAAAACGTGCTGTAGTGACTGCCGAAGATGGCAAATTTATGCAGCATCATGGTTTTGACTGGGAAGGTATTCAAACTGCGCTGGAACGGAACAAAGATGAAGGCAAGGTTGTTGCAGGTGGTTCTACAATTTCTCAGCAGCTCGCCAAGAATTTGTTTTTATACAATAAGCGTTCTTTTTTGCGTAAAGGCCAAGAAGTTGTGGCGACATGGATGATGGAACGCATGTGGTCAAAGCAGCGTATTTTAGAGGTCTATCTCAACTCGGTAGAATTTGGCGATAATATTTATGGTGCCGAAGCTGCGGCACAGCATTATTTTGGCAAAAGTGCAAAAAGTTTAAGCCGTGATCAAGCAATTTTCTTGGCTGCGATTTTAACCAATCCAAAATATTTTCAGGAACATCGTAATGCGGGGGCATTAAAAGCCCGTAAACAGATGGTGCAGCGCTATATGCGTTATGCGGAAATTCCCTAAATTGAGCGAAAACAAACTATAAAATGTGAAAATATCCACAAAGCCTAATTTTTTAGGCTTTTTTTATGAAAATGTCACAAAATTGAAGCATACTTGTAGCAGTGCCAAACATTTTAAAAAAGCATAGGTGGGTATGAATACGGCAACAGGCGCGACTCCTGCGCAAACAGAATATACATATAATGATCGCTACATTAACCGCGAACTGTCTATTTTAGATTTCCATTTGCGCGTGCTTGAGCAAGCTGTCGATCCGTTGCATCCTTTGTTGGAACGCATGAACTTCCTGCTGATTTTTTCACGTAACTTGGATGAGTTTTTTGAAATTCGTGTTGCGGGCATGATGGAACAATTGGACTTGGGCAATGAAAGCCGTAGTCCAGATGGTTTAACCCCTAAGCAGGTGTTAGATCAAATTTCTAAAACAGCACATGCTGCTATTGAACGCCAGTACCGTATTTTAAATCAGGAAATTTTGCCAAAATTACGTGAAGAAGACATTTGTTTCTTACGTCGTGGTGAATTAACCCCTGCACAATCGGCATGGGTGAAAAAATATTTCCAAGAGCAAGTTGCCCCTGTATTAACCCCAATTAGCCTAGACCCTGCACATCCATTTCCACGTTTGGTCAATAAAAGTCTGAATTTTATTGTGACTTTAGAAGGGAAAGATGCTTTTGGTCGTCAAATTGATTTGGCGGTTGTTCCTGCACCACGTTCATTACCACGTGTAGTTCGTTTACCCGATGAACTTACAGGCGGTAAAGAGCACCACGTCATGCTTTCAGCAATTATTCATGAGCATGTGTCTGACTTATTCCCGGGCATGACTGCGACTGGATGCTATCAATTCCGTGTGACCCGTAATGCAGATTTGGCGTTAAATGAAGATGTAGAAGACTTGGCCAAAGCCCTAAAAGGCGAATTAAACTCACGCCGTTTTGGTCGTGCGGTACGTTTAGAAGTAACGCACAACTGCCCGAAAGCCATTTATGATTATTTGCTAGATGAGTTCGATCTTGAAGAAGAACAACTTTATAAAGTAGATGGCCCAGTGAACTTGGCGCGTTTATTGTCTAATTTTAAACGTCCACATTTACGTTATGATTCACATACACCCGCCATTCCAAAGGTGTTAAAAAAGTCTGAAAATATTTTTTCAGCGATGCAAAAGCAAGACATTTTATTACACCATCCGTTTGAATCTTTTGCACCCGTGATTAACTTGCTGCGTGAAGCTGCACGTGATCCACAAGTCTTGGCAATCAAACAAACTTTATATCGTAGTGGCGCAGATTCTGAAATTGTACAAGTGCTTGCAGAGGCTGCACGAAACGGTAAAGAAGTGACTGCGGTGATTGAACTGCGTGCACGTTTTGATGAAGAATCTAACATTGCTGTGGCTAACGTGTTGCAAGAAGCGGGCGCTGTGGTTGTGTACGGTATTGTGGGGTATAAAACCCACGCCAAAATGATTTTGGTGGTGCGCCGTGAAAATAATAAATTGGTGCGTTATGTACATTTAGGCACAGGTAACTACCACGCAGGCAATGCGCGTATTTATACCGACTATGGTTTACTGACCACAGACAAAGAGCTGTGTGAAGATGTGCATCGTATTTTCCAAGAGCTAACAGGCATGGGTAAAATGGCAAAACTGAAAAAGTTGTTGCATGCACCATTTACCCTGCACGTACAGTTGGTGAATTATATTGATGAAGAAATTGCCAATGCTAAAGCAGGTAAGCCCGCACAAATTATTGTGAAAGTGAATGCACTGACTGAAATGCAATTGATCAATAAATTGTACGAGGCGTCTCAGGCGGGTGTGCAAATTGATCTCATCATCCGTTCAATTTGCTGCTTGCGCCCAGGTTTGCCGGGCTTATCGGAAAATATCCGTGTGCGTTCGATTGTCGGACGTTTCCTTGAACATACCCGTGTCTATTATTTCTCTAATAATGGCAATCCACGTATTTATTGTTCAAGTGCTGACTGGATGGATCGTAACTTATTTAACCGTGTTGAAGCGTGTTTCCCAATTGAAGATCCTGCCTTGAAAAAGCGTATTTATGAGCAAGGTTTATTGACCTACATGCAAGACAATCAACAGGCGTGGTTGTTGCAGGGTGATGGAACTTGGGTGCGTGTAAAAGCAGCTGAGGGTGAAGAGCCACACAATGCGCAGCGTATACTGACCGATAGTATTGTTTAGTTTAAAGCATTTATAACAGGTAAAAAGAGCGATGCCAGACATCGCTCTTTTTTGTTTCTAATTAATTGTTTGATGCTTATTTAATACTTATGTTTTTGATTTATCTTTTATATTGATCAGCTTAAGAAAAACAGCACATCGCATCATCCGCATTCATAATTTTCCGATAAATACTTTTCACATAACCATGCACCAGTTGTTCCGAAGCATGCAAGTTGGCTGCGACTTGTTGTGAGGGCAAACCTTGTCCTGAAAGCGCCAATATTTCATGTTCAGTTTTAGAGAGTGCCAAAGAATGGCCATGTGCGACAATGGATTGTTCGCAGGCTAAAATTTCATTGGCCAAGTTGACATCTAGCGGTGAGCCACCACGTAAAATAGTGCGAATCTGGTTTTGCATGCCTGTAGCAGATTGGTCGCTAAAGACATAGGCTGAAATGCCTAAATGGATGGCTTGTAGCAATTGTTTGGGCATACTGGAAGGCAGCACTGCCACAATTAAGGTGTCTTTACGGAAATGTTTGAGATTTTGAATAAAATCAATTTGAGCTTTTGACCAAGACTGTAAATTGATAAATACCAAATTAGGTAAATGTTGCTGCACCATCAACACTGCATTTGCGAGCGATGAGCTACAAAGCAAAACCTCTTTAGGGTAGCCAAAATTTTGTAAAATGTGGCTTAAATTTTTTAGTGCTTCTACCTGATCATCAATCAGCAGAACAGGCACAGGTAAAACGAGATCTCTGTGAATCATGACAAATACTCCTGTGCTGTTCTATAAATAATTTTGATAAATAGATTGTGCGTGATATTGCTGTAACTGAATATCCTTAAATATAGTGATTTTTATATAAAAAGGGTAAATATAAGTAATTGTTGCTGAATATGTTTTTTTGAAATGTGTTGAAAATGTGAGTAATGTAACTCGATCCTGTTCTTTCGTTCAGTGGTAAGAGTGAATTGTTGAATTTGTGATGAATCTCACATTTTAAAAACTTGTTCATATTTATAAGTCACTTAAATCATCCTGAACTGCAAAAACAATACACATTTTTGAACGAAAAATAAAAAAGGAGCCAGATTGGCTCCTTAATGAAATGTTGGATCATGTGTCTAAATTTAGACTGCGTTTTGAGTGATTTTCTGTAAAATCTGCAGCAAAACGTCAAATTCACTTTGTAATGGCGTGCTTTTACGCGTCACTAAAGCCAAAGTACGGCTTGGTGCAGCCTCAATACTTTTGATCTGTAAATCTGGATTCGATTTGATCATGGCATTATGAATTGCAATTTCAGGCAATAGGGTAAAGCCTAAATTTGCAGACACCATTTCAACCAAGGTCGGCAAAGAGCTGGCTTTTAAACGATGATCGTTTTTGCGTTCACCAATCGGGCAAGCACTTAAAGTGTGATCACGTAAGCAATGACCTTCTTCAAGCAGCATTAAACGCGATAAATCCAAATCATCTAAAGAATTGGCCTGCGCCGATTTTTGATCGCCCTTGTGATAAACCAAGAACAAATCTTCTTTAGAAATTTCAGCCACTTTCAAACCACGCGTATCGAATGGCAGGGCTAACACCACCATATCTAAATTGCCGTGTTCCAGTTTTTCGACAATTTTTTCACTTTGCGCTTCGTGTAAATGCAATTGAATTTTAGGTAGCTGCTTATGCACTTCATCTAACAGTTGCGCCAAAATAAATGGGGCAATGGTTGGAATCACGCCTAAGTGTAAATCACCTGTGAGAGGCTCACTCATTTCACGGCTTAAACGCATTAAGTCCTGTGCATCTGCTAACAGAACACGGGCGCGTGCTACGACTTGTTCACCCAATGGGGTTAAACGTACATTCTGTCGATCACGTTCTACCAGTACGCCGCCAAGCAGGCGCTCCAGTTCCATGATCCCGCCAGACAAAGTCGACTGAGTTACAAAAGAACGGCGAGCCGCTTCTGTAAAATGTAACGTTTCAGACAGTGTAACGAGGTATGACAGCTGTCTTAAAGATGGTAATGCAGCCATAGTGTCCTAATGATTATGATTTAAAGTGGTGAGCAAACAGTTCGCTAAGATGAGGAATAAAGTGTGGAGGAATATCATGCCCCATTCCTTTGATTAATTCAAACTTAGCGCCCGGAATCGCTTTCGCAACAGCCTTACCATGCCCTGGTGGGAGCAAACGATCTTGCGAACCATGTACCACAAGGGTAGGTTGCTGAATTTGTTTGTCCAGTTGTAGCAACGAGCCTGTACATAATATTGCTAAAAACTGTTGAAGTACACCCGCAGGGTAATAACTTCGCTGATATAATTTGCGTGCAGTTTGCATCGTTTCGAGTTGATTCACATAGCCAGGTGAGCCTATCACCTTAAATAGTTTTAAACTATGATCAACAATGCCATTTTCATCTTGTGATTTTGGTCTTTCTAGCAAGCTGAACAGTTGTTTCGGAAATGGTGGTGGTAAAAAAGGCTGGTTATTACTGGTAAATAATAAGCCTAAATTATTCACGCGATCTGCATATTTGGCTGCCAAAATTTGTGCAATCATGCCGCCCATAGAAGCACCAATCACCTCGGTCTTTTCAATGCCTAAGCGCTCTAATAGCAATGCAGCATCATCCGCCATATCAAATAAGTTATAAGGCGCACCGTGGTTTTGCAGACCTAAGCTAAAACGCCCCATCATTTTATAGGTGTTCAGACGCGGGCCTTTGTGGCGAATTTTGGATGACAAACCAATATCGCGGTTGTCATAGCGAATGACACGATAGCCCTGATCAATCAGTGATTTACAAAAGAAATCGGGCCAGTACAACATTTGTGCGCCTAAACCCATAATCAGCAAAATAGGTGGATCTTCAGTTTTGCCGCCCACTTCGACATGCAGCTGAATTCCGTTGCCTAAATCGACTTTGGTTTCGTGCATAAATGCCGTATAGGGCGATGTGGTGAACTGAAGTGCACTATTCATGTTGTGATCCTCATGTCAGGCAAGGGCGAAATCAATCGCCCTTTATTGTTTTTATTTTATTCCGATACAGGCAATAAGTCTGGCACTAATTTGGTCAAACTCAAGCGTTGTTTGGCCGCTGTTGCGCCTAATAGGACAAAGCCACGTAAGGTATCGGTTTGGTCATAGGCTCTGGCAATCATGCCATCGTCAAATTCTTCGGTATGCCAGTTGACATCTACCCCTAGTGGCGCAGGTAAAACGGTCAGTGGTGCAGCAGGTGTTTTCACTGCAACAGGCATGGCAGGGTAGTGTACCTGAGTAGTTTCACCATTTAAGGTTTTGGCTAAGGCACGTGCTTGCTGCATGATTGGCATCACATACGGCAATAAAATACCATTCACTTCCGCACAGTCACCTACTGCATAGATATCAGCTTGGCTGGTTTCAAGTTGCGCATTGGTTAAGACCCCACGACTGGTTTCGATGCCTGCTGTTTTAGCCAAAGCAATGTTTGGTTGTAAACCAATGGCAGACAGTACCACATCGGCAATTAAAGACTGACCACTGGTAATGGTCACTAAATAGTCGTCATTTTTAATTTTCGAAACTTTTTCAACGGTTGTACCCAATACAAAATGGATACCCGTTTCTTCTAGGTTTTGTTTAAAAGCATTGGCTACATAATCCGGCAATAAACGACCTAGTGGTTGTGGTGCAAGGTCAATCACCGTGACTTGGTGTCCTGTTTGCTGCAAGTCATTGGCAAATTCACAACCAATTAAACCTGCACCTAAAATCACCACACGTTTGTCTTGACGTTGTTCAAGCTGTTGGCGAAATGCGGTGTAATCACTTAAATTATTTACCACATGAATGTCATCACTGCCATCGCCCGCAATGGCTAAACGTACAGGATTCGCACCCACTGCCAAAACCAATTTAGAATAAGGTTGTTGGCTGCTTACACCCTCTTTTTCTAATTCAAGTACATGCGCTTCTGCATCAATTGCTTTAACCCAAGTGTGGGTTTCAATACGCATATTGAGTTGGCTTGCCATTTTAGCTGCATCGCCCAATGCAATTTGAGCAGGGGCTTTATTGCCCGCCAATGCGTTAGATAAAGTTGGTTTGGCATAATTGGCAGCATCATCTGCACAAATCATGACTAACTCTTGTTCTGCATTTAGCTTACGAAACTCGCGTGCAACAGTATAACCTGCCATGCCTGAACCAATAATAACGATAGGATGCATAAGGTGTACTCCAAATGAGGGCATAGAAATTGGCGTTAAAAAAAGACCATCGGACATGGTCTTTTCGTGGTCTTAAACTTCAATCATTTCAAAATCAGCTTTTGAAACGCCGCAGTCTGGGCAAGTCCAGTCATCAGGAATATCTTCCCATAATGTACCTGCCACAATACCATCTTGAGGCCAGCCTTCTGCTTCGTCATAAATCCATCCACAAACGATGCATTGATACTTTTTCATTCAATTCTCCATAAACCGATCTTTAAATTTCCAGATCAGCAAAAAACTTATCTACGACTAGTTGTATGATATATCTATTTGATTAAATTTTTACGCAGTTATACGGCTAAAGTAAAGTAAATAAGCGATTTTAATCTGTGCTTTTATAGAATGAATAGCTGCATGGGACATAACCGCGCAGAAAAGACCTCTTTTGATATAGATACGGCATTGTAATGAGAGAATGGCTGCAGGAAAAATCACGTTTTTATGCGTTTAAATGCCATTTAAGACCTTGGTCGTACAGTAAAAGTCTTATATTTTTGCTATTTTATTATGGAATAAATATATATTAATATTTTTAAGTATTTTTTAAGTATATTAAAGTTTATATAAATCAAAATCTTGTAGTGTTTTGATGCGTGATTGATGGCAGTCTTGCCGATTCGATCACTAGCCTTATGTGAAAATAAACGGTAAAATTCAACCATTCTTTAGTCACATTTCTGATCTTCCATGAGCAATTTGTCTACTTTTTTGTGGTCGCATATTCGTACAGTTCCTCATTTTCCAAAACCAGGCGTAGATTTTTATGATTTAACGCCTTTGTTTATGAATAATTTGGATTCATTAACAGATGCTTTAATTGCCAGCATTCCTGCAGAAAAATTAGCTGAAGTTGAAAGCTTTATTGCAGTAGAAGCACGTGGTTTTGTATTGGCGAGCCTTTTGGCACAGCGTACAGGCAAAGGTTTGGTACTTGTGCGTAAAGCAGGTAAATTGCCACCACCAGTTGTGGGTGTGGGTTATAGCTTAGAATACGGTTTAGACCGTTTAGAAATGGCTGCCGATGTGCAAGCGCAAAAAGTCATTATTGTAGATGATGTATTGGCGACAGGTGGCACTTTAAAAGCAGTGAAACAATTGGCTGAAAAATGTAATCATCAAGTTTTAGGTGCAAGCATTTTCCTAGACTTACCAGATTTACACAAAAATTTAGGTTTAGATATTTGGTCCGTATTGGACAATAAATCTAAACCAGAACAAGCAGTGGCTTAATCCTTTTAAGTTATTGTAACTGCTGTAAAAAAGCCTGATCTCCATAGTTGTGATCAGGCTTTTTTTAATGGGTGATGTTTAATTGATTATTTTTAATGGATAGCTTTGACTTTATTTGGCAAGATAAGCTTGTTCGATTTGCTGAATACAAGAATTAATATTTTCTGGATGCAATAAGCGATGATGCCCAGACTCAAAAGTAGAGGTCTGCATATAGTTTTCTAAAAATGCTTGCGCGGCATGCATATCCAAAATTTCATCGCCCAATTCTAAATAAGCCAATTGTGGAATATCGTGCTGCAAGTCATCATCTGAAATTGCAGGATAGTCATTGCGAAACGTGGGAGCTAAACTTGGATTTGCCACCACACACGGAATATGGTGCGACAAAGACATTTTGAGTGCCCAATAGCCGCCTAGACTATGTCCCACCAAAATTTCAGGCTTAATTTTTTGAATGATATTGTGATAAAAATCGGCAACAGTTTGATAATTTAAGTTGCGATAATCGACATTGATACAAAATTTTTGTTTTGCATCTATGGCATGGAATTTAGTCGACTCCCGCGAGGAATCTAATCCATGTAAAAACAAGACTTTTAAAGCACATGTATTCATTGCCAGATTCACAAAGTTAAACATCTTGAGTCAAACTGAGCCTAAAGATAAAGTGGATAGAAAATAAAATATTTAGACTGATACATCAGCAGGTTTAAAAACAGCAAAATACGGTCTTTTTCATCTATTTTCTGAACAATATTGTAGTGCGCTTAGCCTGAGAAAGAAGTTAGCTTTTGGTCTAAGTCTACAAAAAATCACAAAAGCAAGTGGCAATTTAAAAAATAAATTGCTCGAGTCAGAGAAGGCATACGAAATCGTGTCTAAATCTGCTATTCTATTGAACTTCTTTTTTTAGTAATTATTCGAGGCAGAGATGACGCAACATAACGCTCAATCGACTTCTGAACCCACTATTTCCGAAAACGATTTAATTGCGCAGCGTCATGCCAAGTTAAAGCAAATTCAAGAACAAGCGCAGGCGAAGGGAACTAGCCCTTGGCCAAATACGTTTAAGCGTGAAAACTACGCAGAAGATTTGCAGGCACAATTCGCAGAAGTTTCTAAAGAAGAAAT
Organism: Acinetobacter sp. YH01007; assembly: GCF_013420425.1. Lineage (NCBI taxonomy): Bacteria > Pseudomonadati > Pseudomonadota > Gammaproteobacteria > Moraxellales > Moraxellaceae > Acinetobacter > Acinetobacter sp. YH01007. The sequence goes on from NZ_VOYC01000016.1 coordinate 27,723, forward strand.
TGAAGCAGGCGAAAAAGTGTATGTGTCTGTAGCAGGTCGTGTGATGTTGAACCGCGGTTCATTCATCGTAATTCAAGACATGACAGGTCGTATTCAGCTGTATGTGGCGCGTAAAGAACTTAGTGCTGAAACATTAGAGACGATCAAGAGCCTAGATTTGGGCGATATTATCGCAGTGAAAGGCTATATTGGTCGTTCAGGCAAAGGCGATTTATATGTTCATATTCAACATTTTGAATTGTTGACCAAATCTTTACGTCCATTACCAGACAAATATCATGGTTTAAGCGATACCGAAGCGAAATATCGTAAGCGTTATTTAGACTTAATCGTAAATGAAGACACCCGTAAAACCTTTGAAATTCGTGCCAAAGTGGTTTCGGGTATTCGTGCATTTTTAACTGAACAGCGTTTTATGGAAGTTGAAACGCCAATGATGCATGTGATTCCTGGCGGTGCATCGGCACGTCCATTTGAAACGCATCATAATGCTTTAGATATGCCGTTATTCTTGCGTATTGCGCCTGAATTATATTTAAAGCGTTTAGTGGTTGGCGGTTTTGAACGTGTGTTTGAAATTAACCGTAACTTCCGTAATGAAGGGGTGTCTACACGTCATAACCCTGAATTTACCATGATCGAATTCTACCAAGCTTATGCCGACTATAAAGATTTGATGGCATTGACTGAGCAAATGCTAGAAAAACTGGCTTTGGATATTTTGGGTACTACCGATGTGCCGTATGGCGATGAAGTGTATAGCTTCAAAGGCCCATTCAAGAAAATTTCTATGTTTGATGCCATTCTTGAGCATAATCCACAATTCACGCCAGAAAATGTTAATGACCGTGATTTCTTGGCTAAATTTGTGCAGGAAGAATTGAAAGAACAGGTGAAGCCTGGTTTTGGTTTGGGCAAACTACAAACCATCGTGTTTGAAGAAACCGTAGAAACTCAATTACGTCAGCCGACTTTCATTACAGAATATCCTGCAGAAACGTCGCCTTTGGCACGTCGTAATGACGATAACCCACACATTACTGACCGTTTTGAGTTCTTTATTGGTGGTCGTGAATTGGCGAATGGTTTCTCAGAATTAAATGACCCGATTGACCAAGCTGAGCGTTTCCAAGCACAGGTTGCAGAAAAAGACGCAGGCGATGATGAAGCGATGCATTACGATGCAGACTTTGTTGAAGCTTTGGAATACGGCTTACCACCAACTGCAGGTGAGGGCATCGGGATTGACCGTTTGGTAATGTTGTTTGCCAACGCTGCGAGTATCCGTGATGTGATTTTATTCCCACACATGCGTCATAAAAACTAAGTTTTAGCGCATCGTTGACGACATAAAAAACAACCTGCAGAAATGCAGGTTGTTTTTTTGTTGTAACTTAAAGTTAAACACTTGCCACCAATTTTTTGATCATAGGTCGCTGGCGTTGACTGGCAAGCCATAAATCATGCTGCATTTGTAAATTCAACCAAAACTCTGGTGAGGTTTCTAAGGCTTCACTCAAACGAATCGCCATATCTGCAGAAATTCCAGTATGACCATTCAAAATGCGAGATAGGTTTGCACGTGTCACTCCAAGTGCTTGAGCCACTTCAGTCACAGAAGTTTCACCAATATATTCGCGCAACATTTCGCCCGGATGAGGTGCATTAAACATCATATTCATCTTTGTACTCCTGCGCTAGAAGCTATGTGATAATCCAAATAATCTACAATGTAGACATCACCATCTTCAAATTTAAAAATTACACGCCAATTACCATTTACTGTTAGTGACCATTGATCTTGTAGATTTCCACTCAATTTATGTAAACGCCAATTGGGTGGAGTTCGCAAATCATTCACCGTAGATGCAGCATGTAGTGCTGCAAGTATTAAACGTAATTTTGTAGAATGCGCTGCTTGAATACCTGCTGTTGAACCAGTTTGGAAAAAAGCCTGAAGACCTTTATGTTTAAAACTCTTAATCAAGCCTTAGTATCCAAGTGTATTGTGTATATGTACAGTATACGATAATTTCGAGTTTAATCAATCAACCAGTTTTGGCGGGGTTTAAGTGCATCTTGCGTAATCCGCAGAAACTTAAAGTGATGATGCTTATAACAACGCCGTTTGAATCCGTACTTTCATCTCTAAAGCTTGCTGTAAAATATGCGCTTTCATCCAAGTTACTTGTGTACCCATGGGGTTGGTTTTAATAGCAGTGTTTAAGAAATCCAGTTTTTCTTGCGAAAATAATTGCGTTTCAATCGCTTGATGCAGTTCTGCCGTGGTTGCATTTAAAGGCACATCTACCAAATAAAAACCTTTAGGATAATTATAAAATGCATACATTAAGTTAAAGGCTTTTTGTTCGGCCTTTAAATTGCCCGCACCAATTTCATAGCTGCGGTCTTGATTGCTATGCGTCACGCCTATTAAAAAGGAGAGTTGTTGATCACGGCAACGCAAACCAAATTGCAGCCCAATCTGATCTGCACTGAGTTCATGTTGCACAAAAACATTCAGCATTGAAGCATCATCGTTTAAAGGCTCTTGTAGGACGAGTAGCTCAGGGCTGTGCTGATACAAAAAACCAGCCAGCTGCGCCTGTTCAAGTTTGGATTTGATCTGTTCAATCTGTGGCATGGGAGCATCTTAAAAATAAAAAAATATGTTTTTACTTTAAGCATTTTTTGTTCATGCTTGAAGCACTGAATTAGATGAATAATCTATGAAGTTATTCAAAAATGAGCAGCTTGTAAGCGCGATTTGTATGTATCAAACGTAGCGAGAATGACGTTAAATTTCAATATATGATGGAATAAACTATTGATTAAATAAAACTTATACTGCTTATTGGTTTTCTTTTATATGAGCTTTTTGCATATAAATATAATAAAACAAGCAATAGTCTGCATAACTAAGTCACTATAATGAAAATCAAATTCTATCTGTGTTATTCGTACACAAGTTTAAGTACATCTGGTGTGATCAATGTCAATAAATCAGGAAAGACTTACTCATCTTAAACAGCTTGAAGCTGAGAGTATTCATATTATCCGTGAAGTTGCAGCCGAGTTTGAAAATCCAGTCATGTTGTATTCGATTGGTAAAGATTCAGCGGTAATGTTGCATTTGGCTTTAAAAGCATTCTATCCAGCGAAACTGCCATTTCCACTGTTACATGTGGATACAGGCTGGAAATTCAAAGACATGATCACTTTCCGTGACAACATGGCAAAACAGCACGGTTTTGACTTGATTGTTCATCAAAATAAAGAAGGGGTAGATGCCAACATTAACCCATTCGATCATGGCAGTTCTAAATATACCGACATCATGAAAACCCAAGGCTTAAAACAAGCTTTAGATAAATACGGTTTTGATGCGGCATTTGGTGGCGCGCGTCGTGATGAGGAAAAATCACGTGCCAAAGAACGTGTTTATTCTTTCCGTGATGCAAAACATCGTTGGGACCCGAAAAATCAGCGTCCTGAATTGTGGAATTTGTATAATGGCAAGGTCAATAAAGGCGAAAGTATTCGTGTGTTCCCATTGTCTAACTGGACTGAATTGGATATTTGGCAATACATTTACCTCGAAAGTATTCCATTAGTACCGTTGTATTTGGCTGCAGAACGTCCTGTCGTTGAGCGTAGCGGCACTTTAATTATGGTCGATGACGAACGCATGCCGTTGCTAGAAGGTGAAGTTCCACAAATGAAATCGGTACGCTTCCGTACTTTAGGTTGTTATCCACTTACGGGTGCAGTCGAATCAGAAGCGAATACCTTGCCTGAAATTATTCAGGAAATGCTATTGGCAACCAGTTCAGAGCGTCAGGGTCGTATGATTGACCACGATGAAGCTGGCTCGATGGAAAAGAAAAAGCAAGAAGGTTACTTCTAATCTCTCCTGAAAAATCTCCCCAAACCCCTCTTTATAAAGAGGGACTTATAAAAAGCGGAGCAAAGCCTCCCTTTATAAAAGGGAGATTTAGAGGGATTAAAGATTAAAAAACCGATTTCTAAAAAATATGTGGAGCTTTGAGCAATGTCTCATCAATCGAATTTAATTAGCCAAGATATTTTGGCGTATTTAAAACAGCACGAAAACAAAGATCTACTGCGCTTTTTAACTTGCGGTAACGTAGACGATGGTAAATCGACATTAATTGGTCGTTTGTTGTATGACTCAAAATTGATTTATGAAGATCAATTACAAGCCGTGACTCGTGACTCGAAAAAAGTCGGCACTACGGGCGATGCACCTGATTTAGCTTTATTGGTCGATGGTTTGCAAGCCGAGCGTGAGCAGGGCATTACCATTGATGTGGCTTATCGTTATTTTTCTACTGAAAAGCGTAAGTTCATCATTGCCGATACACCTGGGCATGAGCAATATACACGTAACATGGCAACAGGTGCATCGACTTGTGACTTGGCGATTATTTTGATTGATGCGCGTTATGGCGTACAAACTCAGACCCGTCGTCATACTTTTATTTCTAGTTTATTGGGCATTAACAATATTGTGGTTGCCATCAATAAAATGGATTTGGTGGATTATTCAGAAGCACGATTTAACGAAATTCAGACGGAATATGCGAACTTTGTGAATCAACTGGGTGATCGTAAACCATCGAATATTATTTTCACGCCAATTTCTGCCTTAAATGGCGATAACGTGGTGAACAAGTCTGAGCATACCCCTTGGTACACAGGCGATACTTTAATGGGAACATTGGAGTCGGTAGAAATTAACCGTAACTCGGCTCAAAATGATTTCCGTTTCCCTGTGCAGTATGTCAACCGTCCAAACCTTGACTTCCGTGGTTTCTGCGGCACGATTGCTTTGGGCGATATTCATGTGGGTGACCGCATTGTGGCATTGCCATCGGGCAAAAGCTCGACAGTAAAAGAGATTGTGACTTTTGATGGCAATCTTGAACATGCAATTGCAGGTCAAGCAGTTACCCTAACACTGAACGATGAAATTGATATTTCACGTGGTAATGTGTTGGTGCGTGAAGATCAAGTGCGTCCTGAAATTTCACGTGCTGTAAATGCCACTGTGGTGTGGATGGCTGATCAGCCACTATCTATTGGCAAGCTGTATAACTTAAAAGTGGGTACACAAACTGTGCCTGCAAAAGTCACAGCCATTCATTACCGTACCAATGTGAATACTTTGGAACAGGTGCAGGTTGAACAGCTTGAACTGAATGCAATTGCCAATGTCACCATCGAATTTGATGCGCCTGTGGTATTTGACCGTTATCAAGACAGTCGTTATACGGGTTCGTTTATTTTCATTGATCGTTTAAATAACGTGACCATTGGCGCAGGTATGGTTGAAGCTTGCGTAGAATGGACTGCACACAGTACACCTGTAACAGCCGAAGACCGTGCTGCACGTTTGGGTCAAAAACCTGCAGCGGTATGTGTACCAAGCCAAGCACTTGAACAGGCACAAGCACTTGAAAGCTTGCTGATTCAGCAGGGTATTGTTGCCATTGCCAAAGCAGGTTTAGATGCTGCGCAGGTTGCATTACTCCGCGAAACGGGCATTGTGGTCATTAGTGATGTAAACAGTGGTGCAGATGCAGAGTTGACTGCGACAGCTACAGAAGAACTGGCAGAAAAAATTATTGCCCTAGTTCGCTTATAAAATTAGATTCGTTTATAAAATCGAATCCACATCCCCAAAAAACCGCTTTCACCTGAAAGCGGTTTTTTTATGTGCGTTCACTATATTGGAAAGTTTGTTTTTTAAGTGTGCTCTAAGGGTTCGCCATTGAGATGTTTGAGCATGGGTGTGAAGTGCCCATAGCTAATTTTTTGAGGTTGTATTTCAAAGCCATTTTTTTCATAAAAACTTAAAGCAGTCTGTGTGCTAAATACACTCATGTGCGATACATTTTTGCGCTTTAAATCGCTTATTGCTTCAAATAACAAGGCTTGACCAATACCGCGTTGTTGTACTTCGGGGGCAATGGCATGTTGTAAAATTTGCCCGCGATCACTCATCATAATAAAGCCAACCACCACATGCTGTAAGACATAGACCCAACAATTGTTGTAATGCAGCAGCATTAAAATATTTTCATAGCTTTTATTTTCTAGCCATGCCTGAATTTTGGCTTCATTGCGTTGATGATCTTGAATACAAGAGCGAATACTGGCGTGTAATACCGCAACCAAATTGGCGACATCTTGAATTTGTGCAGCTCTAATCATCTAGGCTTAGGGTGATAGATAAAAACAAGGCTCTATTGGAAGCGAAAAGTGTTTAAAGAAATAGCAGAAAATTGTTGTGTTTTACTGCGTTATACTGCAGCACAAGTCCTATTTTTAAGGCAATCGGTATCATTGTGTAATTGAGCATTGCACTTTTTAGCGATGCATGGATGGAATCATCTGTTAAAGCATAAGCGTTGAAGCGTGCAGCAGCGAATAGACGCTAAGCCCTGAAATGGTTATACTTTATTGAAACGCCTGAAATAAGAGCGAAGACCAAGATGGCAAAACTATTGTTATGGATTTTGTTGTTGATTGCCGTATATGCAGTCTGGAAAGTCTGGTTCAAAATAAAAATTAATCGTACTTTTCAGCAAAGCTGTCAAGATATTGCCAATATTGTCCAAGACCCGATTACCCACAAAGCACCGCGCCCTGTAGAAGAGGTGGTGGAAGAAGTTGCCGAATACGAACAGCAATTATTTGATGATATCGCAGAAATATTTTTAAGCTTAAAAGTATCTAGTCGTGACCCTGAAGATGCCGAAACTATTCAACAAGAAGTGCTGAATAAAATGCCTGCCAAAGCACATACGCAAATTCGTCAGTTAGACTTGGGGGAGTGGTCAATTTACTGGAGTTTTTACGAGCAATCCCTTGAATATTTTGTCGGCAAATACGGAGTTTTTATTACCCATGTAGACCGCTTTGGGCAAGAGCATAAATACAATAATTCAGAGCAGTTTCAAACAGATTGATTTTCATGCCTGATTTTATGTTTATGATTTTACAGAGGTTTCTTGAAAATTAATTGCAGCATCTTCTTGTCAGTTAAGTGTTTGGTTAAATGTTGAGTTTTGCGCTATTTTCCCGAAAAGAGGTATCATGCCTTTTTCTTTTACATAGGCAGCATCAATGTCAGTTTTAGAAATCATTGCTGTGTTGATTAGTGTTTTAGGCGTGACCTTAACCATTAAGCGACATATAGCTTGCTGGGTGGTGAATTTTATTGCCTGTTTGCTGTATGCCTATTTGTTCTTTGAATATCAATTGTATGGCGAAACGGTATTACAAACCCTATTTATGGGCATGGCTGTTTATGGTTTTTTCCAGTGGAAAACTGCACAGCAGCAAAAACAACATATCATCATTCAAAGCTTGCCACTCTCTAAAATGTGGCTGCAAATTGCACTGAGTAGCATACTGGGTTTACTGTTTGGGCTAAGTTTAAAGTGGTGGACGCAGGCTTCACTGCCTTTATTGGATGCACAACTGGCAGTTATGAGTCTATTGGCAACCTATTGGACCAGTCGTAAATACTTGGCTACATGGGTGTTATGGATTGTGGTCGATCTGGTGTATATCGGCATGTTTATTTACAAAGAGTTGCTGTTAACGGCTGTGTTATATGCAGGTTTTGTGGTTCTTGCTTATTTGGGCTGGCGTGAATGGCATAAAATCCGACAACAACATGCGGCACATTCTGCGGTGTGATGGCGTGTAGCGATGAGCAATTTAATTGATTTTAAACAGGCGCAGCTTAAACAATTTGATTTATTGGCATTGGATATTTTAGCGTATCCTGAGCGTTATTTACAGTTTGATTCGATTGCAGATTTTTACCAAGCCCAGTGGTTAGATGATTTCCCCAAAGGGACGACATGGTGTTCCACAGGACTAGATGATGGCGCAGAACATTTTTATGCCAAAATTGAATTTTATGGGCATTATTTAACTATTTATAGCCATGAAACCTATGCCGCTGAATTTGGCATCATTCACACAGAATAGACAAAATAGAGTCAATGACAGCAGGCGGAAAAAACATTTTAATAGCCTGAAAATAAAGTTGTATTTAGGATATAAAACAGCTTATACCCGTTGAGCATCAGCCAAATTATATTGCACGATGATGCTAGACCTACTCCATCAATAAACAAAATAAAAGGAACTCAAATGGCTCATCAATTTACTGTAAACGCCACCATTCATGGTGTTTCAATTGACGAATTTAAGCGTTTAGTGGCAGATGTTGCTTTGCATGAAGCAGTCTGCAAGCGTATTCCTGGTGAAAATTTGGAAATTTTAGAATCTAAAAAGAACGGTGATATTTACACTTTGCGCCGTGCTTATAATTTAGATGTGAATATTCCAGATATGGCTAAAAAATTATTAAAAGATGCATTTCGTTTAAAACGCAATGATGTGACCCATTTAACGGCGCTTACTTCTACCGTGGAGCTTGGTGCAAACTTGCCTTTAGAAGCTAAAGGCGAGCGTAGTGTGACAGGCAACCATGAAAAAATTGATATTCAATTAAACTGGACAATTAAGGTTAAAGTGCCATTGATTGGCGGCATGTTGGAAAAACATGCAGAAGGGGAAATCCGTCGTTTCAGTGAATTGGAAATTGGGATTGTGGAAGATGAACTCAAGAAAAATTTAGCGGCTTAACCCTTCATTTCTACTAGAAAAGATTGCTCTTAAATACATGCTTGGCGCTGCCGTTTTCGGTGGCGCTTTGTTTTTTGGACGTATTGAATTGTGATTGTTGATGCTGGGGTCATTTTACAGTGATCAATTTTTGATTTTTGAAAAAGTTTAGTGCTTGGCTTTATTGCATACAGACTATCGTCTTAATTTATTATTTAAATATAGTATATTTATTATGCTAATATTTTGACCAGATTTAAATTGAGTGTGAGTTCTGCCATGAAATTGATTCAGTTGTTATGTTTATCGGTTTTGCTGACCTTTGCCAGTCTATCTCCAGCAATGGCAGAGAGCAAAAAAGATCCACTTTTTGTCTTGCTTACCAGCAGTGATGCGCACCGCACCAAAATGGCAATTGGCATGAGCAATAACCAATTTGGCAAAGGTCATCCACTGACGATTTATTTGGTCGATCAAGGCGTAATGTTGGCATCTAACCGCTTTGAACATAAATATGCAGAGCATCAGAACATGCTGAAAAGTATTATCGCCAAAGGTGGTGATGTGTATATCTGCAAAATGTGTATGGAGCAGTACGGTGTTGTTGAAGGTGACTTAATGAAAGGTCTGAAATATGCCAATCCAGATGCTATGGGTGAAGCAATTTTCCGTCCAGGCACTCAGACACTGAGCTGGTAATTCGGCTGCTTGAAATGCAAAAGCCTTGTTGAAAAACAGGGCTTTTTTATTGCGGAATTTCTAGCGCATGGCGTATTTTTTTAAACGATAATCCAGTGCAGCGCGGGAAATTCCCAATAAGCGTGCCGCTTCAGATACATTGTGTTTGGCTTTTTGCATCGCGGTGATAATCAGTTGTTGCTCATGCTGTTCTAAATCAAAACCTTCGGTTAAAAGCGTGTCTAAATCTATGCTGTCTTGCTCATCTACAGTATGGTCGCTGTGCATTTGCGGAAACAGGGCATTCAGTTTAATCAGTTGTTGATCTTCCGTCAGTAGTACCGCACGTTCGAGCAGGTTTTCCAGTTCACGAATATTGCCAGGCCACGCATAGCTTTGCATAAAGTTAGTGGCTTTTTCACTGACGCCTTGAATTTGTTTGTCATACATTTTTTCAAAGCGTTTTAAGAAATGTGCAACCAATAATGGTAAATCTTCACGGCGTTCACGCAGCGGAGGAATCTGCACAGGAAAAATGTTTAAACGGTAATATAAATCGGCACGGAAACGACCTGCTTTAACCGCTTGTTCTAAATCTTCATTGGTTGCAGCAATCACGCGAACATCAATATGACGGGTTTGCGAATCTCCAACGCGTTCCACTTCACCTTCTTGTAGCACACGCAGCAAAGCCGCTTGAGCGCGTGGCGAAAGTTCAATCACTTCATCTAAAAAAATAGTACCGCCATGGGCGCGTTCAAATTTACCTAAGCGTGATTGATGTGCACCTGTAAATGCACCTTTTTCAACACCAAACAGTTCAGATTCAATCAGTTCAGGCGGAATTGCCGCACAGTTGACCGCAACAAAAGCATGTTCTTTACGCTGACTCAGTTCATGCACACCACGGGCAAAGGCTTCTTTCCCGACCCCTGTTTCACCTTGCAGCAAAATGGAAACTTTGGCACCTGCGGCTTTTTTGAGTAAGTCACACACCCGCTGATAAGCCGCCGATTGTCCGACTGAGCTGAACATGCTGTAGTCATTTTTACTGGTGGCATAAATCGACTTTTTCAGTTCATACAATTCGGCTTGCAGTGCAATGAGTTCCTGTTCCATCGGTTCAGGCGACATGAACTGAATCAGCTCATCGGCATTTTCCCATTCACTGAGTTGTTTACCAATAATACGGCAATGCTCACGCCCGCAGGCTTTACATTCCACTTCCTGATAAATAATGGTCATGCCTGTGGCAAAACTGCTGTAACCGCAAGCATAGCCCAGCAGCATCCAGCAGGAAGGTTCGTGACTCAGTCCAAATTGCTCAACATGCACATCGGCTTCAAAAGAGTTATGCCAGTTTAAGTCTGCATAAAACTGTTTTTTCTTTTGATTTAAAATCAATTGATTGGCAGAAACTTGCACCATGCCACGAATACCGTGCATTTGCGGCCCTGCCATAAAAGCCTGTTCTTCATTTAAACCTGGGCGCATTTTAGTAGTGACTTCTGCATCTTTCAGACCTGCCTGATAGCCCAAACGAATAAAAAAGCGTTTGGTGCGTTCCATTCCAATCATATTGGCAAGGTCTTTACGCAAATAGCCCATGATGCTGGTATGCATCAGCAACATGCGATATTCATCAAACCAGATTTGTCCACGCTCAGTGTCAAAATGTAGTTTGGAAAGCAGGTCGTGAATTTCCTGAGGATGACCTGCATATTTGCCGCTGCTGTCGTATTTTACTCGTACCATGCGCCGTGTTTAATCCATTAAATTCGAGGCTGTTTAGCCATCTTATGCAAATTCGTGAAAATTCAATAATACCTAAACAGCATCATGCCAAACCTTAAAGGTATTTAGTTGTATCTATATGTTTTTGTTGTTTTTATTCCGTCTTTATCATAAGTGAATTGCATAAAGCCCAAGGGTAAATTTTTGTATCTGTACGGGCTGTATTTCATCAAATCATGAAATCTTAAATTTTTTAAACATCAAAATTCATCAAATCATGAAATCCAAATTCTTATAAAAACACTCAGATTTTTTAAGTTGCTGTTTTTCAATGTTTTTATAAAGTTGGCACGCTTGTTGTAATAGTAAAAGTAAGCAACAGATGCATGAAGCAACTGAAGCAAGTTCTGAATGAATCAGATCTTGTAGGAGAACAATATGAAGGATGCAACAGGCGCATTGCCCTTAACCAAATATATTCGGGTAACGGGCGATATTAATGCCGCATTTGTCGAGTTCGACTTTGCCATTCACGATCCCACTTTATATGTGGAGTTGGTGTTACCGCAGCAAGCATTCCGCGAGTTCTGCGCAACCAATCAAGTGGTGGAAATGAGCGAACAACAGCAAGCCGTGAATGATGCTGAAGAAGACAAATGGCGTTACGGCATTGAACACGACACTTTAGTCGGTGCACAGCGATACAACATTGATCATGAAGATCAACACTGAATGCTTAAGGAGATAAGCGATGACTTTAGAAATTAAAACAGCGGGTATTGAGCCAATTCGTCAAAACTATGCCTATATTGAGCGCCGTTTTGGCAACAAGCCAGCCACCCGTTATCAGGAAGTCAGTTTTGATATTCAGGCGGAAACCAACTTTCACTATCGTCCGCTGTGGAAACCTGAAAAAACCTTAAATGATAAAACCCATACTGCAATTGAAATGCAGGATTGGTACGCATTTAAAGACCCGCGTCAGTTTTATTACGGAACTTATGTGCAGCATCGTGCGCGTTTGCAGGACATTGCCGAAAGTAACTTTAGCTTTTTTGAAAAGCGTCAGTTGGCAGAGCATATTTCTGAAGATGTCAAAGCCAAAGTGATTGCCTTGTTTTTGCCGTTTCGTCATATCGAACAGACTGCCAATTTACACATGATGTCGGGCAGTGCTTATGGTTATGGCACGGTGCTGACCCAAGCCTGTATTTATGCTGCGATGGATCGTTTAGGGATGGCGCAGTACATCTCACGGGTTGGTTTGGCACTCGATGGCAACACGGGCGAATCTTTAATTCCAGCCAAACAAGCATGGATGCAGGATGAAGCATGGCAAGGACTGCGCAAGCTGTGTGAAACCAGTTTGATCGAGCAGGACTATTTCAAACTGTTTTTATTACAAAACTTGGTGATTGACAGCTTTATGAGCGAATTGGTTTACACCCAATTTGATCAATGGTTGGCACAGCATCAAGCACGTGACTTGGCGATGCTGATGGAATTTATGCAGGAAGCCATGGCAGATTTACGCAAATGGTCAGACAGCGTATTTAAAACCGCAGCTGCAGAATCTGCACATAACAAACAATTGTTGAGCCAGTGGTTAGCCGAATATTTACCTGAAGTGAAAGCGGCATTTGCAGCGTGGGCAGCTGAGGCGTTGTCTGCAGATGCAGTCGACATTGCAGAACAAAAACTGCTGGAACGCAGTAAAAAAATTGGCATCGAACTCGAACAAATTTTGCAGGCTTAAGGAGAAGCAGCATGTCTAAGGTTTATCTCGCATTACAGGACAATGACACGTCGCGCTACATCATTGAAGCGATTGAAGAAGACAACCCAGATGCCACGATTCAATATCTGCCAGCCATGATTCGGGTAGAAAGCGAAACAGGTCTGATTGTTAAAGCAGAAACGGTATCTGAAAAACTTGGACAAGATTGGGATATTCAGTCTTTACAACTCAACATGATTACGTTGGGCGGCAACGTCGAAGAAGATGATGACAGTTTCCGTTTGCACTGGAACTAGGAATAAGGATGTGCACTGAGCCAATTTGAGTACAGTGCCGCCAGAACATATTGCTGCATAGATTGCCGCTAAAAAATTTAAGGATGATGAGCATGAATTCACAAGTTAAAACCCCAGCAAAAAAACTGAATGCCAAAGACCGTTATCGCGCACTTACTCGTGACTTGGATTGGGACTTTTCTTATGCAGACCGCAAAGAAGCCTTTCCATACGAAGAATTTGAAGGCATTAAAATTACAGACTGGTCTAAATGGGAAGATCCATTCCGTTTAACCATGGATGCTTACTGGAAGTATCAGGCAGAAAAAGAGAAAAAACTTTACGCCATTTTTGATGCTTTTGCACAAAACAACGGTCAAATGAACGTGACCAATGAGCGTTATTTGAATGCCATCAAACTGTTTTTAACTGCGGTAACTCCGCTTGAATATCAGGCATTCCAAGGTTATGCACATGTAGGGCGTCAGTTCAGTGGTGTAGGCGCACGTATCGCATCACAAATGCAGTCGATTGATGAATTACGTCACGTGCAGACGCAAATTCATGCCATGAGCCATTACAACAAATTCTTTGATGGTTTTCAGGATTGGTCGCACATGCATGACCGCGTTTGGTACTTGTCTGTACCAAAATCTTTCTTTGAAGATGCGCGTTCAGCAGGGCCGTTTGAGTTCTTGTTAGCCATTAGCTTTGCCTTTGAATATGTATTGACCAACTTGTTGTTCGTACCGTTCATGTCAGGTGCAGCACACAATGGCGATATGGCAACGGTCACCTTTGGTTTTAGTGCACAGTCCGATGAAGCACGTCACATGACTTTAGGTCTAGAAATCGTGAAATTCTTGTTAGAACAACACGAAGATAACGTGCCAATCGTACAGGAATGGATTGATAAGTGGTTCTGGCGTGGGACTCGTCTGTTATCTATAGTTGGCATGATGATGGACTACATGCTGCCAAACAAAGTGATGTCGTGGAAAGAAGCGTGGGAAACCTACTTTGAAGAAGCGGGCGGTGCGTTATTTAAAGACTTGAGCCGTTACGGTATTCGTATGCCGAAATATTCAGAAGTAATTACCAAAGAAAAAGAACACGTGTCGCATCAAGCGTGGTGGATTTTCTATAACTTCGGTCATGCAGCAGGTTTCCATACTTGGATTCCAACCGATCAGGAAATGGATTGGTTATCTGAAAAATATCCAGACACCTTTGACAAATACTACCGTCCAAAGTGGGAGTTAGCACGCAAGATGGAAGCAGAAGGCAAGCGTTTCTACAGCGCAGGCTTACCGCAATTGTGCCAAATTTGCCAAGTGCCAATGACTTTCACCGAAATGGATGGCGATCCGACCATGTTTACGTATCGTGAGTCTGTTTATAAAGGCGAGCGTTACCACACCTGTTCAGATGGTTGTCACGATATTTTTGAACGTGAACCTGAAAAATATGTGCAGGCATGGTTGCCAGTGAACCAAATTCTACAAGGCAACTGTGGTGGCTTAGATTTGGAAAACATGCTGCGCGAATATTATCGCTTCAATGTCGGTGCAGATAACTTGGATATTGAAGGTTCACCAGACCAGCAACGCTGGAAAAAATGGAAAGGTGATGCGGCTTAACGCTCATTCACTATCTAAAGTAAATATCTAAAATTTAAGTTATTTCAAGATTCAAATTTAAAAGGATTTCGGTTTGAGTCATTTGCGGCTCAAACCACCCCAATACGGAGAATGACCATGTCAGTACGCGCTATTCGCCCAGATTACGACTTTGAACCACGCGACCTACAAAAACACTATGGCGACAACATTTTGGTGTATGTGGGTTGGGATCATCACACTTTATATTGTTCTGCACACGCCATGTTGGTTTCGCCGCAGCAAACCTTTCAGGAATTTTTGGATCAGCAAATGCAGGCGGGTTTCCATCAACATCCTGACTTTGAAAACATTAAATGGGATGAAGTGCAATTTACTTTAAACAAACAGGTAATTCAGCCACGCCCTGAACAGACCTTGGCAGAAATTGGCTTCGATCAAAAATCACTACTGCGTTTTGTGACCCCAGGACTGAATGGGTACAAGGGCGCACACGTTTAAAACAGTAAGATCACAACAAAATAAAGACAGCAAAGCACAGTCAGTAAGTACAAGACAGGAGGTCGCAGATGAGCTATCAAGTCACAATTGAGCCAATTGGCACAACCATTGAGGTTGAAGAAGATCAAACCATTTTAGATGCCGCGTTACGTCAAGGCGTGTGGTTGCCATTTGCTTGTGGGCATGGCACTTGCGGCACTTGTAAAGTCCAAGTCACCGATGGTTATTATGATGTCGGCGAAGCGTCACCTTTCGCGCTGATGGATTTGGAACGTGAAGAACACAAAGTGTTGGCGTGCTGCTGTAAGCCTGAATCAGACATGACCATTGAAGCCGATGTTGATGAAGACCCAGATTTCTTGGGATATTTGGTTCAGGATTATCAGGCCAAAGTCCTTGAGGTAAAGGACTTATCTCCAACCATTAAAGGTGTGCGCTTGCAGTTAGACCGCCCGATGGAGTTTCAGGCAGGGCAATACATTAACGTGCAATTCCCGGGTATTGAAGGCACTCGTGCCTTCTCAATTGCCAATGCACCAAGCGAACTAGGCATTATTGAATTGCATATTCGTCATGTGGTGGGCGGCAGTGCTACGACCTATGTGCATGAGCAGCTTGCGGCAGGCGACGCACTGGAAATTTCAGGGCCATACGGACAATTCTTTGTACGTAAATCGGATGATCAGGATGCGATTTTTATTGCAGGTGGTTCAGGTTTATCTAGCCCGCAATCTATGATTTTAGACTTACTAGAGTCGGGTGATACCCGCACCATTTACCTATTCCAAGGTGCGCGTGATGTTGCGGAATTATATAACCGAGAACTGTTTGAGCAGTTAGTCAAAGACTATCCAAACTTCCGCTACATTCCCGCATTAAATGCACCTAAAGCAGAAGACCATTGGACAGGATTTACAGGCTATGTGCATGAAGCGGTTGCCGATTATTTTGAGCAGCGTTGCGGTGGACACAAAGCCTATTTATGCGGCCCACCAGTCATGATTGATGCAGCAATTTCGACCTTAATGCAAAGCCGTTTGTTTGAACGTGATATTCACACTGAACGCTTCTTGAGTGCTGCCGATGGTGCAAGTGGTCAGTCACGTTCAGCATTGTTTAAACATATTTAACACATATTTAAAAGTGGATAGGTGTTGCAATATTGTACTGAGCCTATCGAATTGCAATAGATAAAAAGTTTCCAAGGAAGTCGGTCAGTGTTGAGGCATTTAGCTCAGCACTGACACCATCATCAACACAGTAAGGCAGTGTCAAAAGCCAAAATAGCAATGCGACAACCAGCAAAGCCAAAATAGCCAAGGAGAGTTACATGGACCGTCAACAAATTGATACTTTAGTGAAGGAAATGAACGTAGACACCGCTACACGCCCTGTCGATCAGCGTGTGCAGCAAATAGTGGTGCGTTTAGTGGCAGATTTATTTCAAGCCATTGAAGATTTAGACATTCAGCCTTCAGAAGTGTGGAAAGGTCTGGAATATATTACCGATGCAGGCAAAGCCAATGAACTTGGTTTACTTGCAGCAGGTTTGGGTTTAGAACATTATCTAGATTTACGTGCCGATGAAGCCGATGCCAAAGCAGGCGTAACAGGCGGTACACCACGTACCATTGAAGGGCCACTTTATGTTGCAGGTGCGCCTGAATCAGTCGGTTTTGCGCGTATGGATGATGGTTCAGAATCAGACCATTTAGATACGTTAATTATTGAAGGTACAGTCACTGACACCAATGGCAATATCATTGAAAATGCCAAAGTCGAAGTTTGGCATGCCAACGGTTTAGGTAACTATTCATTCTTTGATAAATCTCAGTCTGACTTTAACTTACGCCGTACTATTTTCAGTGATGCCAATGGTAAATATGTGGCGCAAACGACCATGCCAGTCGGTTATGGCTGCCCACCAGACGGCACGACTCAAGCTTTATTAAACAAACTAGGTCGTCATGGCAACCGTCCATCTCACGTGCATTACTTCATTTCTGCACCAGGTTACCGCAAACTCACTACGCAATTTAACATTGAAGGTGATCAATACCTGTGGGATGACTTCGCATTTGCGACCCGTGAAGGTCTGGTTGCAACAGCGGTAGATGTGACCGATGCTGCAGAAATTCAGCGCCGTGGTTTAGACAAACCATTTAAGCACATCACCTTTAACTTTGAATTAGTCAAAGACACTGCAAATGCACCATCGACTGAAGTTGAACGTCGTCGTGCAAGTGCTTAATCCCACACCTTAAAACACAAAGTTTTAACACGTTCGCCAATACAGCATCAGCAAGTTCTTTGTTGATGCTGCCCTTAAAAGTCGGCTGTTCGCGCATGAATGATTCAGGCGCAGCAGGCAGACTTCATCAAAATTTCTATTGAATAGGATGTTCTATGAATAACAAAATTTGGGCACTCATGCTTTTGGGTGTCATGGCGACACACGTCAATGCAACAGAAAACGGTTTAGATACATTTGGATTAGGCGCAGAAGGCATTGCAGCAGGGGCTTTACCACCAGCTGGGGTATACTTACTCAACTACTATCAGAACTATCATGCCAGTGAGTTTAAAGACGGCCCAGACAATTTCCATGCCGATGTGAATGTCTATATTCCACGTTTGGTATGGATGACCCCCCAACACATTGCAGGCGGTCAGTTGGGTTTATATGCTGCACAGCCTTTGGTCGATTTGCGTTTAAATGTGATGGGCATGTCAGACTCTAACAGTGGTTTGGGCGATTTGATTATTGGCAGCATGTTGGGTTGGCATAAAGGCAATCATCACAGTGTAGCTGCTTTAGAAGGTGTGCTCGCAACAGGCGATTATGAAGATGCCAATCCACAACGTCCTGTAGTTGCCAACTTAGGTAAGAACTACAACACCATTCGTCCTATCTTTGCGTATTCTTATTTGCAGCCGCAAGGTTGGGAGTTTTCCACCAAAATGTCTTATAGCTTCAACAGTGAAAATGACGACACAAATTATCAGTCGGGGGATTATTTCGCTGGAGATTATGCAATCGGTTATCAATTGAATGATCAAGTCAAATTGGCACTCGAAGGTTATGTATTTAAACAAACCACAGATGATGAAGTGAATGGTGTCAGTATTGGCAATAAAGGACAGGCTCTATCTTTTGGTCCCGCGATTCAATACAAACGTGATAATTGGTCTTTGGAAGCAAAGTTTTTGAAAGAAACCGAAGTGGAACATCGTCCTGAAGGACACTCTTCGACTTTGAAATTGGTTTGGGCTTTTTAAAGCCCGAACCTGATTCTGCAGTGTTGCACATCAAGCTATCTTACAAAACAAAGTCAAGTTGAAAGACTTGGCTTTTTTGCAGCATCATTTTTCAAGATGGCTTGCTTCTAATTACGTGCTTCCATAAGTTGAGTTTGGTGGACTGAATTTTTAATCTCTCACGTGTTGCACTTATGCGCTAAGATTAGGCATAGCAACAGGGTGCGTATTGCGAGCAGGAGAGCCATTTTGAATCAAATAATGGATGCCGATGTAATTATTATTGGTGGCGGACAAGCAGCATTGGCCACGGCTTACTTTTTAAAACGGCAAAAAATCAATTTTCTGATCTTGGATAATCAAACGCAGTCGGGCGGTGCGTGGCAACATGCGTGGGATTCTTTACAGCTGTTCTCTCCAAATACATGGAGTTCTTTGTCCGGCTGGTTAATGCCAAAAACCGAACAGGAATATCCGAAACGATTAGAGGTGATTGACTATTTAACAGCGTATGAAACACGCTATCAATTTCCTGTGCTGCGTCCTGTGCAGGTCGAAAAAGTCCTGAAGGAAGGCAATGATTTAATTGTGTGTTCGGCACAGCAAAGCTGGCGAGCCAAAGCCGCTGTGAGTGCTACTGGAACGTGGAGTCAGCCTTTTATTCCTGCTTATACAGGACGCGAACGCTTTTTAGGCACACAAATTCATTCGGCTCATTACCGCAATGCCAATGCTTTTCAGGGCAAAAGAGTCATGATTGTCGGCGGGGGTAACTCAGGCGCACAAATTTTGGCAGAAGTGTCTAAAGTGGCCGAAACTTTTTGGGTTACACAGCAACCGCCAAGTTTTTTAGCCGATGATGTAGATGGACGGGTTTTATTTTTACGTGCCACGGAGCGCTTAAAAGCCCAGCAGGAAGGTCGCAGTATTGAACAACCGATCGGTGGTTTGGGCGATATTGTGATGATTCCAAGTGTCAAAGAAGCACGGCAACGTGATGTATTACATGGTCTGCCGCCATTTGACTATTTAACCGAACATAGTGCAGTTTGGGCAGATGGGCGCGAACAGGAAATTGCTGCCATTATTTGGTGCACAGGTTTTAAGGCAGCATTGTCGCATTTACAAAGTTTGAATGTGGTTAATGCACAAGGCACAGTCGATGTGTTAGAAAATCGAGCGTTACAACAGCAAAATTTATGGTTGGTTGGTTATGGCGATTGGACAGGCGCAGCCTCGGCAACTTTAATTGGTGTTTCCCGAACCGCACGGAATGTGGCAGAGCAAATTGCTGCGTATTTGCAGACAACAGCGTAAAGTCATTAACGTGACAAAAACTGTGTTTAAAAAATGAATCATGCAATTTCAGCCATAAAAAAGCCCTCTGTAGAAGAGGGCAAGAGGGTAACTCAAAAAATTAAAGATGCTCAATCATAATAAGGTGACAGTCAGGACTTACTGTTTTGGTAAATCAAACCAAATGAACTGGCTGTCTTCTTTTGCTTCAATCACAGCATTATCAGCAAATAACAAAGCATCGCCCGCTTTAACTGTTTGCTCGCCAATGGTGATTTCACCACGAATTACATGCACATAGTTTACCGCTTGTGTTGCTGTAACTTCTAAACGATGTCCAGTTTCTAAAACAGCTGCTTTTACTTCTGCCTGTTGACGAATGTGCATTGGGGCATTGTCATTCGGGCCGACAATTAAATGCCACTGGTTGGGTGCTGTATTTGGGTCACGTTGAATTTGCTGATACGTCGGCTCTGCATCGCGTACATTCGGCTGAATCCAAATTTGCAGCATGTGTACTTCTTCATCACCATTGTTAATTTCGCTGTGCTGAACGCCTGTACCTGCGCTCATTAACTGCCATTCACCTGCAGTAATATGGCGTTCATTGCCCATGCTGTCGCGGTGGGAAATCGTACCACTTAATACACAAGTCAAAATTTCCATGTTGTCGTGTGGGTGAGTACCAAAACCATTATGTGCGGCAATACGGTCATCGTTAATGACACGTAAGGCACTAACACCCATATATTTCGGGTTATACCAATTACCAAAAGAGAAACTATGTTTGGTGTCTAACCACCCCATTTTCACATGACCACGATCTTCACTACGGTGTAAATAAGCATTCATGATAATGTTCCTATCATTTTTTTAACTTGAACTAATCTTAATCTTTTCACCGCAGCCGACCTAGAGGCGAACTGCAACATGCCGTTCTAAAATTGCAACATGTGTAGATTTTTTGCAGAACCTAGACATTTTAGAGTTTTATCGCGGCATTAAAAAACCCACGTAAAAACGTGGGTCTTTTGCGGTTTAAAGCGATCACTGATTATTCAAGGAATTTTACAGTCACGCCAGAACGTACTTTACGACCTAAATCGTTTGCATCCCAGTTGGTTAAACGGATACAACCATGCGACGCCGTTTTTGAAATGGTCGATGGGTTTGGTGTGCCGTGAATACCGAATGATTTTTTACTTAAACCAATCCAGATATTCCCCACAGGGCCGTTAGGGCCTGGTGGTAAAGACAGCGGTTTTAAGTTTTTGCCCTGAATAAAGTTACTTGGTGAATAGCTGTACCATGGGTTTGGTGCAACACCTGTCACTTTATAAGTACCTGTTGGCGATGGAGTATCTGCACTGCCAATGGTTGCTGGGAATGAGCCGACCATTTGGTTTTGTTTGTTGAACAAATACAGTTGTTTTGCACCTTTGTGCGCCACAATCAGGTGAATGTCTTCAGGTAAGTCATTGCGAACGTTGGTCACCAATAACTTTTCACCCACTTTATTAAATGTTGCATTCGGATTTAATTTCTTTAAGAAATTTTCATCCATGTGGAATTTTTCACCTAACATTTCACTTACGCGGGTGTAGTACAAGCCTTTCATTTTGGCTTGTTCTGCATAGTCATGCGGAATAGATTTCGCATAAGGACCTTTTAAGTCCGCTTCAGTAACCGTGTATTCTACAAATGCAGGACGTGAACCTTGACGTGCAACCAACGCATCCCAAGTTTCTTTGGTTAAAATACCCGTTGGGCTAATGCCATTCATTTGCTGGAATGATGCAATTGCTTTTAGGGTGTTCTTACCACTAGTGCCATCAATTGCACCTGGAGAAGCATGTGAATTGTTCAGCATCACGTGTGCACGTGCATACACAGGGAACTGACCTTTACCAATATTTTCATACCAAGTGGCATTATTTAAACCATCTAAAGTCCATGAAGCTTTTGGTGCTGCTGTGTTGGATGTAGCAGTTTGGCTTGCAGAGCTTTTTGTTGGTGCAGTGCCTACATCGGCAGTGGTATCTTCAGTTTTGTGTAGATCATCTAAGGTTTTTGAAGCCTTATTTAAATCATTTTGTTCTTGTTGCGTAATAGCAGTGTCTGTTGCATTTAGATTATTTTGTGCAGCCGATGCTTCTGTCGCTAAAGGATCAATCGGATCTTCAATAGCGGTATTGCTAATCACTTGTGGATTTAACGGTTGTTCAGCAGTAGATGCAGCAAAAGTAGTCCCTGCAAAAATGCAACTTAAACTCATTGCGAGTATTGTGCGAACCAACATGTAATTCAACCTTGAGAATTATTCATTTACATAGATAAAAACTAGCCAAGTATTGCAGAAAAACTAAGGAGATGCAGTAGTTGTTTTGTGTAAATATGCAAGATAACCCCAATTTTACAGTGACTTTTGTTTGTGTGATGTATTTCACATAAACGTAAGCTGAATTTGAACACTTAGAATAGGCTGAAAAGACGAGCAAGAAATGAAGTTATTAAAACTTCAACCTTTTTGATATGATGGCTGCAAGATTGAAAATGAGTTGGGAAAGTAAATGACGACCTTAAAAAATGATCGTTTTCTTCGTGCCTTATTACGTGAGCCAGTAGATTGCACGCCCGTATGGATGATGCGTCAGGCAGGACGTTATTTACCAGAATATCGTGCTACACGTGCGCAGGCAGGAGATTTTCTTTCTCTATGCAAAAATACTGAATTTGCCTGTGAAGTGACTTTACAGCCTTTGCGTCGTTATGAATTAGATGCTGCGATTTTATTTTCAGATATTTTAACTGTACCCGATGCATTAGGCTTAGGTCTGTATTTTGAAGTAGGCGAAGGGCCAAAGTTTCATAAAACGGTGCGTACCGAGCAAGACGTTGCCAATTTACCTAAATTTAATGCCAAGTCAGACTTAGACTATGTCATGAATGCAGTATCGACCATTCGTTCTGCTTTGGGCGGACAAGTGCCTTTAATTGGTTTTTCAGGTAGTCCATGGACTTTGGCAACGTATATGGTTGAAGGTGGTTCAAGCAAAGATTTCCGTTTCACCAAAAACATGATGTACGCACAGCCTGAAGTTTTACATGCACTATTAGACCGTTTGGCCGATGCAGTGACCGAATACTTAAATGCACAAATTGATGCAGGCGCACAGGCAGTACAAATTTTTGATAGTTGGGGCGGTGCATTGGCCCATCGTGAATATCTTGAATTTTCACTCCACTATATGCAGAAAATTGTGTCAGGTCTGCAACGTGAAAAAGATGGACGTAAAATCCCTGTTATTTTATTTACCAAAGGTGGCGGTCAATGGCTGGAGCCAATGATTGCAACAGGTGCAGATGCTTTTGGTCTGGACTGGACAACACCGTTAAATGTCGCACGTCAAACGGTGAGTGGTCGTGCCGCATTGCAGGGTAACTTAGACCCAGCCACTTTGTACGGTTCACCTGAAGCAATTGCCAAAGCAACACGTGCGATGCTGGATGATGCCTATGCCAATGGTGAAAAAACAGGTTATGTAGCCAACTTAGGGCATGGTATTACCCAGTGGGTAGACCCTGAACGTCCTAAAGTATTTATCGACACGGTACATGAATACAGTGCCAAATATCTATAATCGCACAATGATATAGATGGATCATTTGTAGATGTATAGGTGTAATCTCAGCTTCGGTCAGGTTGTCAGATCATGTGGATAACATGGTTAAAGTCAGGACTTGAGTTTTCGACTAAGGCAGCTTCGGCTGCCTTATTTGGAATTTTATTGCTGATTGCATTTGCACTCACTGCATCAATGGGTAGCCAGGAATATTTCGGATTTTTCCGTTACGACTATTTATTGTTTTATGCCTTAATTATTCAAGTTTGTCTTTTATATTTAAAACTAGAATCTTGGGCAGAAGCCAAAGTCATCGCCTTGTTTCACATTTTGGCGATGATCATGGAAATTTTTTTAACCCATCCACAAATTGCATCGTGGCAATATCCTCAACCTGCTGTCTTTAAAATTATGACCGTACCGTTTTTTGCAGGCTTTATGTATTCTGCAGTTGGCAGTTTCTTTGCGCGTTCTTTGCGTTTGTATCGGGTATCTTTGCTGAATTTGCCGACTTTTAGCAATTTGTTGGCTTTGGCAGTGTTGTCTTATATCAACTTCATGAGCAAGTTTTTTATCCCCGATATTCGTTATGGCTTGTTTGCGTGGAGCGTTGTGATTTTCTGGAAAACCAAAATTCGTTTTCAATTACAACGGTCTCAATTACAACTACCGATGTTGCCTGTATTGCTGCTTTTGGCTTTTATTATTTGGGTGGCAGAAAATATTAGCACCTTTTATCAAATATGGTTGTATCCAAGTCAGGTCGATGCATGGCACATGGTCGGCTGGGGAAAACTCGGTTCTTGGTATTTATTGCTTTTACTGAGTCTGGTTTTGGTCATGAAAATTTTGGGTTATCGCGATGCCCAAGGTCAGTGGAGACTGAAAGCTGAAAATCAGCAGCACTAAATCTAAATACGACCTCGAACATACAGAATCTATCTTTAAACTTAAACCCAAATTTGAAGATAAAATCAATCATCGCTACAAAAATGCACAAAAATAATGCATGACTTTGGTATAAATGTTTTGCGTTCTCAGCTACATCTCGCTATCTTAAAGCGGTGTAATAAATGTTACACAAAGCAATAATAATGATTCGAAGCATAATTTTTCGAATAATAAATCTCTGGAGTAAGGTGATGATTAAAAAATTAGCATTGGCTGCTGTCTTGGCAGTGGGTTCTACAGCAGCATTTGCAGACCGTGATGCAGGTTGTGGTATCGGTTCTCAAGTTTGGGCAGGTCAGTCTGGCAAAGTTGCAAAAATTTTAGCAGCCACCACCAATGGTATTTTTGCGAACCAATTGTTTGGTATCACATTTGGTACTTTAGGTTGTAGCGGTACAGGTACAGTAACTGCACAAGTTGTGACATTTACCAATGAAAATGCTGAAACATTGGCACGCGATATGGCAGTTGGTGAAGGCGAAAGCTTGAACGTATTGGCTGAATTATTAAGCATTAAAGCAGAAGATAAAGCACATTTCTTTGCGGTTTCTAAGCAAAACTTTGCATCTATTTATTCTGCAGAAAACCAGACTTCTTTAGAAGTATTGGCATCTTTACAGAACGTGATGGCGAATGATGACGTTTTAAAAGCATACGTTTAAGTTTGAATAAAAGCCCTGCATTATTCGCAGGGCTTTTTTATAGCACAAGAATACGTTTAAGCCTGAATATGTATATAAAATTTATAAAATGTCCATGAAATCCATTATTTTAAGTAGTTTAGTTTTTTTATCTCCTACGGTTTTTGCGTTATCTCCTGAAATATCTCCAATACAGATTCAGCCACTTACAGCCACTTCTACAGTACAAAATACAAATAAATTAGCAATATCTTCCGCACATTATGTGCAAAAAGCCAAAGACCTACACTTGGCAGAACAGATGACTTGGCAGCGTTTAATGTATGCGCAGCAAGGCAAAAGTAAAGTGCAATATGCAGGCTATTTTGTGTCGGAACAAGGCGGAAGCAATTTAAACCAAGAGTTACTTCGCAATGTGCAGGCATTATTTGAAACAGCGCCTGCCAATCAATCGGTGCAGTGCAAATTTCCTGCACGTAGCCGCTGGTTAATTGAACAATTAAAAATTCCTCAACAAGATTTGGCACAGGTGCAATGTCCTGAATTGGACGAATGGATTGGACAAATTAAACCTTATAAAGCAGTGCTGATTTATGCCACAGACTTTATGGGCAATCCAAGTTCTATGTTTGGGCATACTTTATTGCGCTTAGACCCAAAAGATCAAAAACAGCTGAATTTAATTTCCTATGCTGTCAATTATGCAGCAACGGTAACGGGCAGCGAAGATTGGTCTTATGCATGGAAAGGACTTACAGGGCAATATCCAGGTGAATATTCACTGATGCCGTATTACCGCAAAGTAAAAGAATATGGTGATTTAGAAAGCCGAGATTTGTGGGAGTACGAACTGGCACTGAATGAGCAGGAAACCACATTTTTGGTGCAGCACATTTGGGAAATGAAGCATGTGCAATTTCCGTATTATTTTATCAGTGACAATTGTGCCTATCGCTTATTGGGCTTAATGGATTTGGTGCGTCCTGAGCTAAATTTACAGCAGCAGTTTAAAGTCGCATCTATTCCAATTGAAACACTAAAAGCTGTAGAGCAGGAAAATTTAGTGGCAGATGTTGTCTATCGTCCTGCTTTGGAAACTCAGTTATTGGCGCAAGCCAGACAACATGGTACAACTTTGGCAAAAACTGCCCATCAAGTGGCCGAAGCAGAACCTGAAAATGTGGCGGCAATTTTGCAAAATTACAGCCAAATCGATCAAGCTAAAATTCTGGAAATGGCTTATGACGATTTGTATCTGAAACTGATTGGACGCAAAATTGAAGCCAAAATTGCACAACCGCGACTGAGACAAATTTTAAGTTTAAGAAGTCAGATCAATTTAGAAAAACAACGTCAGGATGTCGCACGCCCTCAGGTCGATCCTGTGCAGGGGCATCATGCACGAAGCTTTGCTGTGCGTACTGGCGAGGTGCAAGGCGAGCATTTTGTAGAGTTGAGTCATCGACAGGCTTACCATGACTTACTTGATCCGCAAGGTGGTTTTCGTACAGGGACGCAGCTCAACTTTTTAGAAGCTTCTGTGCAATATCGTGAAGACCGCTTAAAACTGAATCAGTTAGATTTACTCTCGGTGAACTCTTATAACCCAATGACCGCATTTAAAACACCACTTAGTTGGGGCTTTAATTTGGGTTGGCAGCAAGAAGCCCTGAATTCGCACGGGGCTTTTAGCGAAACGGAACAGCATGGTGTTTTAAGTTTAAAAACACAGTTTGGTTATAGCGTGGCTAATCAAGCGCGTGAACATTTGTGTTATGTGCAAATTCAAAATCATGTGCAAGCGGGTAAGGCTTTAGACAAAGGCTGGCGTGTTGGAATTGGCCCAACACTGGGTTGTCAAAATATCTGGTCAGCACGCATGAATAGTTTGGTTCAGCTTGAATTACCGTATTGGGAAGATCGTCACCAATGGCAATTTAAGCTGAACAGCCAGTTGCAATATGTACTCAACCCGCAGCATGTGTTGCGATTGGGTTGGGAATATCAACAACAGGACAAACAGGACTGGAACAAGACCAGTTTAGGCTATGTGCATTTTTTTTAAAGAGCTGTTGAATTTATACTGAATTGTAAAAAACCAGCTAAACAAGTTGAGTTGCTGGTGAAACCCGTTAAAATTTAGCAGTTTCTTTTGGCTGGGTTGTTGTGGATGTATCAAGAGTGTACGCATGAGCTTGCAGAGCAATGGAAGTCAATTTGCGAGCAATTTAAGCCAGAAGATTTGCAAGCGACATTCCAGTTTATTCAAGCACATGCAGAAGATTTTGTGATCGAGTTCTATCAGCAAATGTTGCTTGAAGAACATGCGACAGAATTTTTGTCTGCAGAGATGGTGAAGAATCGCTTAAAAAACTCTTTATATCAGTGGCTAATTTCCAGTTTTGAAGTTCCGTTTCAACACAATTATAACGAGATTGTAGAAAAGCAATTTAAAGTGGGCGATGTGCATGCACGTGTACAAATTCCATCTTGGCTGATTATTCGTGGTGTGCGCGTTATTATAAAAAAGGCTTTTGAGTTTTTTGCAACAGAAGCCAATAGCAACTTAAATCAGTTTAATTATTTAAGCCAAATTTTATGCTTTGCCACAGAAATTATGTGCCGATCTTATGAAATGAAGGTCGAAGTACATAATGATATGAAACATACCTATCGCTTATTTTCTGCCATGCAAGATGTTGCCGTGCACAAAGATCGACAACGCGGAACTTTGCTGGATTGGGAAAATGAACTGATGTTTCAGGTGGTGTCCGATCACACCAAAATGACGCAACCGATTTTATCTAAAACAGAATTTGGTTTATGGTTTATTCATAAAGCGGCTTATGCATTTTCAAGTTCGGAACAAGTACAAACTATTACTGAATTTATTTATCAGGTGGATGAATTAATTCAGAAAATTGGTCAATGTGAAAGTCAGGCACAGGCAATTGAAATGATTCAATCCATTCGTGCCAAGAATCGTGAAATTTTGCATTTAGTCGATCAAATTTTTCAGGTGTCTGAATATATCAGTTCAGGCAATGATGCTTTAACTCAACTGCTCAACCGCCGTTATTTAAATACCATCGTGTCCCGTGAAATTAATTTTTCACGAAAAAATAATTCGCCTTTAACATTGTTGGCGATAGATGCCGATCATTTTAAATCAATCAATGACCGTTATGGACATGCAGCAGGAGATGATGCATTACAGTTTTTAGCTGATGTGATTTTGCAATATGCAAAAGGCAGTGACTATGCCTTCCGAATTGGCGGCGAAGAATTTTTACTGTTACAGATTGATACCACCATTGATCGTGCCTTAGTGGTTGCAGAAAATATTCGTAAACGTGTCGAAAAAGCCACTTTAAAAACATCAACAGGTGAAGAATTTAACTTTACTATTAGTATTGGTGTGCATGAATATGATGGACATCCAGACTATCAACGTTTTTTTGAAGAAGTGGATAAAGCCTTGTATATGGCAAAAAATAATGGACGCAACAATGTGTCTGTAGGCTAAAGATGAAGATGTATCAAGCTGATTTTTTAATCTAAAACCAAAAAAATCCCGAACATAAATTTCGGGATTTTTTATTTGATTGTGGAACTTAGCCACAATTTAAAAACTTTCAGGCACCGCACTTAAAAATTCACGACGGGCTTCTTTATCTGTTTTAAAGTCACCTACAAAAGACACAGTACGTGTGGTCGATTCCTGTTTGCCTACACCGCGCATCATCATGCACATGTGGGCTGAATCAATCACCACAGCAACACCGCGTGCTTTGGTCACTTCGGCAACAGCTTCCGCAATTTGCTGAGTTAGGTTTTCTTGAATTTGCAAACGACGTGCAAACATTTCGGTGATGCGGGCAAATTTAGACAAGCCTAAAACATTGCCTTCAGGCAAATAAGCAATATGCACGCGACCATAAAATGGCAATAAATGATGTTCACACAGTGAGTAGAACTCAATATTTTTCACCAAGACCATTTCACGGTTGTCGGATGGAAATACGGCATTATTGGTCACTTCGGCTAGCGTTTGGCTATAGCCCGAAGTTAAATACGAAAAAGCTTTAGCAGCACGCATCGGCGTATCTTTTAGACCTGGACGATTAAGATCTTCACCAACGGCGGTTAGGATGTTTGCGTAGGATTGCTGCATAGACATAAGACGTGTTCACTTACACTGATATTGAACAAGGTCGGCATTGTAACAGAAAACTATTGCAATGCCTTGTTTAAAAGATGAAACCGATTACTGTTTAAACTTTGGGTTCTTTTCGCTGCGTTTAAGCAACACTAAAACTGCACCAGTGCCACCTTGTTTTTCGGGTGCACTCACAAAAGCCAAAACATCACGATGCTGACGTAGCCAACCATTTACATAAGTTTTTAAAATAGCTTCAGGGCCTTTGCCATGCACAATTTTAATCACGTTCTGGTTTTCATCTTTAGCCAGATGAATGATTTGCAAAACGGCTACCCGCGCTTCTTCTACCGTACAGCCGTGCAGATCCACAGCTTCAAACCAGCGTAAGTTGCCTGCTTTTAAATCTTCAAAGACTTTATGTTGCAAAGTTGCAATACGATAGCTCAACGACGCTTGGCTGCCCACAGGGTTGAGCATGGCTTGGGTATCGGACAGCAAGCTATCATCGGTTTCCATAGGGCCTATGGCTGCTGCACGTTTGGCCAGCGTTTGGGCATCTGGTTTTTTCTTGGCAGTATGTTCGATTTTTGCAATATTGCCTGCGTCCATTTTTTGAACGCCTTGCATTTGCTGACGAAACAATGCGAGATCATCTTCCTGTTGTTGCTCAGGCGTCTGAGCTTTGGGTTCAGACGGCTTGGCAATGCTTGAAGTATGAGGCTGAGTGATTTGCTTTTTAAAAGATTTTAGTAAATTGTACTGTTCTTTAGAAAGCGAAGAATCATGTTTACTCATGGTATTTCAAATTGGATTATAGATTTTCAGGCTGACCAAACAGTGCCGTAAAGGCATGGTCAGGACGTGCTTGTTTCATAAAACTTTCACCGACCAAGAAACTGTGAATCTCATGGTCTTGCATCATGCGGACATCTTCTGGTGTGGCGATACCACTTTCAGTGACCAATAAACGCGCAGGCGGCAACAAGTTTTTTAAACGCAATGAGGTGTTTAAATCGACTTCAAAGGTTTTTAAATTTCGGTTATTGACCCCTAAAATACAACGCTCTGAAAGATTCAAAGCACGTTCCAATTCAGTTTCATCATGCACTTCAACCAACACATCTAAGTGATGTTCAAAAGCCGTTTCCGACATTTCTTCCAACTGTTGGTCAGATAGGCAAGACACAATCAATAACACACAGTCTGCGTGTAGGGCACGTGCTTCTACCACACCATACGGATCAATCAAGAAATCTTTACGCAGGGCAGGCAAGTTACAGTGTGAACGGGCAATCTGAATATTTTCATCTGCACCCTGAAAGAAATCGACATCAGTCAGCACTGATAAACAGGCTGCACCTGCGGCTTCATATTGCTGTGCAATTTCGGCAGGGTCAAAGTTTTCACGAATAATGCCTTTTGATGGTGATGCTTTTTTAATTTCCGCAATCACCGCTGGGCGTTTGTTATGCAAGGCTTGTGCAAAGCCACGTGCAGGTGTTGCTGCACGTGCCAATTGTTCTAGGTCTGCATAACTGCGTTGTTTTAAACGCTCGGCAAACTCTTCTTTTTTACGTTCTACAATTTTACCTAAAATGGTATTGCTAATATCCACCATGATGCACCTTCCTGATTTGCTTTATGCTTCGTACTGTTTGAGCGTTTTGGTAAATTCAGACAACACGCCCATTTTTTCCAAAGCTTGTCCACCATAAATAATGTCATGTGCCAAAGCGACACCTTGTTTGTAGCTTGTAGTTAGACCCGAAACATAGATACCCGCACCCGCATTGAGTGCAATCATATTGGCCGCTTTTTCGCCTTTGTCTGATTTGTTTTTGCCTAAAGCATCTTTAATTAGACTCAAGCTTTCAGCAGAGTTTTCTACAATCAGTCCTGTTAAAGTTTGAGATTCAATTCCCACGCTTTCAGGGGTAAGTTCCCATTCGGTAATTTCACCATCTTTGAGTTCTGCAACATAAGTGCTCGAAGCAAGGCTAATTTCATCTAAACCATCTTTAGAATGCACCACCATGACATGCTCAGCACCGAGCTGTTTCATCACTTCTGCAATCGGGCGGCATAATTCATTGCTAAACACCCCAATGACAAAACGCTTTACACCCGCAGGGTTAGTCAATGGCCCAAGCAAGTTGAAAATACTGCGAATACCCAACTCTTTACGCGGGGTAACCGCATATTTCATGGCTTTGTGATGATTCGGTGCAAACAAGAAACCTACGCCCATTTCACGAATACAGCGTTCAGTTTGTTGCATGTTTAAGTCAAGATTAATGCCTGCTTGCTCAAGTAAGTCAGATGAGCCTGATTTGGTTGAAACCCCACGGTTACCGTGTTTGGCAATGGTTGCACCTGCAGCTGCAATGACAAAGGAAGAGGCGGTAGATACGTTAAATAGGTTTTGACCATCGCCACCTGTGCCGACAATATCCACGAGGTAAGGAATATCGCTGACATCAATTTTGATGGCAAATTCACGCATTACACGTGCAGCAGCAGTAATTTCATCAATGCTTTCGCCTTTTAAGCGTAAGCCCATCATCAATGCACCAATTTGAGCGTCTGTTGCTTCGCCCGACATAATCGCGCGCATCACATCTTCCATTTGAGGCTGAGTCAGGTGAATTTGTTTTGTAATATGGTTGAGTGCTTGTTGAATATTCATGTGATTTGACTCGCTCATTATGCGTAAATTTCCAAAAAGTTTTTAAAGATTTGATGACCGTGTTGGCTCAGGATCGATTCGGGGTGAAATTGCACGCCTTCAACAGGCAAAGTTTTGTGCTTCACGCCCATAATTTCTTCCATCGAACCATCTGCTTCTTTGGTCCAGCATGTCACTTCCAGACAATCTGGCAAGGTTGCTTGATCAATCACCAAAGAGTGGTAACGGGTTGCAGAAAATGGTGAAGGCAGATTGCTAAAAATACCTGTGTTGCTGTGGTACATATCCGATAAACGACCATGCATCACGGTTTTAGCGCGCACAATGTTTCCACCAAAGGCTTGTCCGATACTTTGGTGTCCTAAACACACGCCCAGTAACGGAATTTTGCCTGCGAAATGCTGAATGGCAGGAATAGAAATCCCTGCTTCAGATGGAGAACAAGGGCCTGGGCCAATCACCAAATACTTGGGTTGCCATCGCTCAATATCTTCTAATGTCACGGCATCATTACGAACGACTTTTACTTCCTGATTTAACTCGCCAAAATACTGGACGATGTTGTAGGTAAAAGAGTCATAATTATCGATCATTAAAAGCATGAGCTAACCTATTGAAAATTGAACACTTTAAGTGCTAAAGAGTCTGAGATAATTTGCTTTATTCCTGCGCCTATAATGAGAAAGGACTTTATTTTTCTTGTCGAAAAGAAGGTGGAATAAGGAAGCGCTTATCATCATAGCAAAAAATAAGCATTTTCTGCGGACTATTTATATGATAATCCCTGTTAAAGCTTATCAGCGCATTCACCAATTTATAGATTTTCAAAGCTTATTACACATTGTTCAGGTTTGATCTGAAAGAAATGAACACATGATCAAACAGGGTCATTCAGCAGTCATATTTTAGCTTCACACTTATAGATAACGTAAAAAATGCGCTAAAAAGTAGCATCATGGCGCATGTTATTAGCGGTTCACGTCAAGTAGTTTGATTGCAAAACATCGATAGAAAATACAAATGTGTAGTAAAGGTATTTTCAATCAGCTTGCTCGAAAAGAATACAGATTTAGGATTTTTAAACGATCTTATTATTTTTGCTCAATAAAAAATAAAGTGTTGTTTAAGATTGGTCGGATAATTTGCATTGCTCAATACAACCATGGCACAGCAAAATGCTTGCATAGATACTGTTTGAGCTATTTTTTGATCTACAATTCAACAGAAATAAAACATAAATGCATTAAAATGGTGCTATGTTTTGCAGTTTTAAATCAAATCAAATGAACAGTGTTTGAATATGGTGCAAATCGTATTTCTGACAGTATAATAGAGACAAAGTAATTTTTTTAAATGATGTATTCTCATACGGAATTCATGGTTTTAGCTTTGCTTTTAAAAGTTGGTACGCTAATTGCTTAATAACTGCCAACTACTAACACGCACTTTCGGGTGCAACAAAAAACATCGGAGCAAAATGAGCATGGCGAACAAGGTCCTTCAACTCATCCAAGAAAGTGGTGCAAAATGGGTCGATTTCCGCTTTACAGATACTAAGGGTAAAGAGCAGCACGTAACTTATCCTGCAGACAGTATCGATGAAGATACTTTTGAAGACGGTAAAATGTTTGATGGTTCTTCTATTGAAGGCTGGAAAGGAATCGAAGCATCAGACATGATCTTACGCCCAGATGCCAACACAGGTTTCATTGACCCGTTCTTTGCAGAACCAACAGTGGTTGTAACGTGTGATGTTATCGAACCATCGACAGGTCAAGGCTATGACCGCGATCCACGCTCTATTGCTCGCCGTGCTGAAGAATATTTAAAATCGACAGGTATTGGTGATACTGCTTTCTTTGGTCCAGAACCAGAATTCTTCGTATTTGACGAAGTAAAATGGGACATCGATATGTCTGGCGCGCGCCACACATTAATCGCTGAAGAAGCTGCATGGTCTACAGGTAAAGACTACGAAGCTGGTAACTCAGGTCACCGTCCACGTGTGAAAGGCGGTTATTTCCCAGTACCACCAGTAGATTCTTCTCAAGATATGCGTGCAGATATGTGTGCAAAAATTGAAGAAATCATGGGGCCTGGTCGTGTAGAAGTACATCACCATGAAGTTGCATCTTGCCAGTTAGAAATTGGTGTGAGCTTCAATACTATGGTGCGTAAGGCTGACGAAGTGCAACAGTTCAAATATGCAGTTTGGAACGTTGCGCATCAATATGCAAAAACTGCAACCTTTATGCCTAAACCAATGGTAGGCGATAACGGTTCAGGTATGCACGTACACATGTCTATCTCTAAAGATGGCAAAAACTTATTCGCAGGCGATGAATACGCAGGTTTGTCAGAAATGGCGTTGTACTTCATTGGCGGTATTATCAAACATGCCCGCTCTTTGAACGCGTTGACTAACCCATCGACCAACTCATATAAGCGTTTAGTACCGCACTTTGAAGCACCAATTATGTTGGCTTACTCAGCGCGTAACCGTTCTGCATCTATTCGTATTCCTTACGTGTCTAGCCCGAAAGGCAAACGTATTGAAGCGCGTTTCCCTGATCCAATGATGAACCCGTACTTAGGTTTTGCGGCATTGTTGATGGCGGGTCTTGACGGTATTCAAAACAAGATTCACCCAGGTGAAGCTGCAGATAAAAACTTGTATGACCTTCCGCCTGAAGAAGAAGCAAAAATCCCAACTGTGGCACACAACCTAGAAATGGCGCTTGATGCTTTGAAAGAAGATCACGACTATTTATTAAAAGGTGGTGTATTCACCAAAGACATGCTTGATGCTTATATCGAATTGAAAACTGAAGATGTACGTCGTTTGAACACGACGACTCACCCAGTTGAATTTGATATGTACTACAGCTTGTAATACATCAAAAATCTTAAATTTGAAAAACCCGCTTCGGCGGGTTTTTTGTTTTAGATGGTGCAATCATGGTTTTGAATTGGCATGGATTTTATCAAAATATAAGAATTCGCTTAATTTTTTTGGATAATTGCAGGGAATTGCGCCATCGGTCACAAAACTTTGCCTAAATTTGGGCTACACTAGGCTATCTTGTTAAGGTGGCGGAACATGCGAACACAGCCTATTTTTCCCAAGCAGGCAAATCTGCCTTCTGAATTAAAAACATGGCTATATGCAGCAGGTTCTTTGACCCAACAACTGACTCAGCTCGCAGGCGGACAATTTAAAGTTGAACCACTGCAGCAATCTTTTCAGCGTTTAAATTTACAAGATGCCCAGTGGATGCAAATGCCACATTGGCACACTTCATGGGTGCGTGAAAGCTATTTATATGGGTGTGATGAACAGCCATGGGTCAAAGCCAAAAGTATTTTTCCGATTCTAAGTTTGCAAAGCAAAGCCCGTTTATTTCAGCATATTGGCAATAAACCCATTGGCTGGTTTTTATTTCAGCGTACCAATCCGTTGTGTCAAAGGCGTGTGGTTTTGCTCGATGAAGGCTGGACACGACAGAGTTGCTATACTTGGCATGGCTGTAAATTTATTGTGCAAGAAACTTTTTTACCGCGTTTTGAGCAATTTATTCAACAACATTAAGATACGAGATTGGTATGGCATTGGCACAGCAGATCACGTGGCGTGAGCGTTTAGAAGCATATTATTATTTGTGTCGTTTCGATAAACCGATTGGCACAGAACTGGTGTTTTGGCCAACCATGTGGGCCTTGTGGATTGCTAATCAGGGCATGCCGTCTATCGGGATATTAATCCCTATGATTCTGGGCACAATTTTTATGCGCGCTGCAGGCTGTGCCATTAATGACTTTGCTGACCGTAAGGTGGATGGTCATGTGGAGCGTACCAAAACACGTCCTTTAGCCACGGGTGTGATTAGTGCCAAAGAAGCCATTTATGTATTCTTGGGTTTGGTTGCACTTAGCGCAGCCATGTTGTTGTTCTTACCGATTGAAACTTTTTATTGGTCATTTGGGGCATTATTTTTAGCGTTTATTTATCCGTTTATGAAACGCTACACTCATTTGCCGCAAGTGTTCTTGGGAGCTGCATTTTCATGGTCTATCCCGATGGCTTATACCGCTGTAGGTGCAACGCCTGATCTTACTTGTTGGTTATTGTATTTTGGCAATTTGGCGTGGACTGTGGCTTATGACACCCAATATGCAATTACTGACCGTGAATATGATTTGAAAATTGGGGTGAAATCTACCGCAATTTTATTTGGTCGCTATGACATTCAGATTATTTCATTGTTGCAAGCGGGCAGTGTGCTTTTGATTGGTACGGCATTGTGGTTAGAAAATTTATTGATTCCGTTTGGTTTAGCGGCGTTATTGGTGGTGGTTGCAGACTTTATATATCAATGGAGTAAAACTAAAGATAAAGATCCGCAACGCTGTTTTTGGGCATTTCGTCATAACCGTTGGGTAGGGCTGATTATTTTTTCAGGAATCGTATTGGCTTTAATGTAAATATTTCTGTGCGATAAAAAACTGAGCAAAGCATCTGATGGTAGTTTGGTCAGGTGCTTTTTTATTCGATCGCTGATCAATTTTTGCTGTTAAAAATTAAACTGAGCATTAGAACGTGCGTACTTATGCACAAAGCACAATCAGCATTATTCTGATATATTGAGCCTCATTTTGAAGTTTGAATTAGGAATAGATGATGTCACAGTCTGAACAGCAAGCACCTGCAAAAAAGCCAAGCCTAAAAAAGATGATTTTCTTGGCAAGCTTAGGTTTGTTGATTCCTATTTTCTTGGTTAGCATGGCATTTTTAGCAGTTAATAGTGATGCTAAAAATCAGGAAAAATATAAACAACAACAGGCAGAAATTATTGCGCGTATTGAAGCGCGTGAAGCTGCAGAACAACAAGCGAAGCAGGCCAGTCAGATACAAGCCGCTTCAGAAGCTACACCTTAATATCGAGTTGATGATTTCAGCTCAAATCTGATTGCAATTGTCTGATACTCGGAATTTCGGTGTATCGGACAACGCGATAACCTGCCTCGTGAAACATTGCATCCCGTTCTGCATCTTCCTGTTCTTTGCCAATATGTGAGGGGTCATCTAACTCTATAATTGCAATGACCTGCATTTCTGCATTTAAGATCACAAAATCAGTCACTTTACGATTAAACAGCGCACGAATTTTATAGTGGTTGTTGGTGATTAATGCGCTAAACGCCACTTGTGCCAAGATGTGATGCTCAGGAAAAGCTTGTTTTAAACGCATAAACATTCTGCGTTCAAAAGCAGTCATCATCGGTTTAGGATAAAAGTTTTTCTTGGGGAAAAATAATTGCTTAAAAATTAAGATAAACAGGGCAAGGCTAGCCAAGCTGCCAATAAGCAAGAAAGTCGATTGACTGGATTCAAACATAGATGATGCGGTGTCGTTAGACCCTAAACAGCAGGAATAAAAAACCCACGTCATAATGCGTGGGTTTTTTAAGAATTTTGGCTCTCCCACCTGGGCTCGAACCAGGGACCTGCGGATTAACAGTCCGTCGCTCTACCGACTGAGCTATGGGAGAATCTGACACGCATTCTATGTGGGTATCTGTTTTTGGTCAAGCTGGAATTGAAAAAAAACCGTAATTATAGATTAACTGCTTTAAAAATAATCATCTAGCTTTGTTTCAACGCAGTTTTTAGAGTGCTTGAATGGCTTTTATATAATCTTCGCGTGTCTGTGGTGGGTTGGTTTTACGACATAAGTTAATTAATTGCAGCATCTCTTGCTGAGTCATTTCTGTTTTCACTTGGCTTTGAATTTGTTTTAAGGTGGCTTGTTGTTGTGCGTTCAGATCACGACTGCATTGATACAGACGTTCATACATGAGTGTCGCAGCAGTTTTATTGCTTTCAGATTTTTGCGTACATTGAAAAATTGCAAAAATCACCACAATCAGAATTGTCCAAAAAATCAGGGATTTTAACCAAGGCGCTTGCATGGGCTTTCAAGTTTTATTGTTGTTGATGAACCTAAGTTAGCGAAAAAATAGAGTCATCACAAGAGGGGATAGCCCGATCTTCACTGTATGGTTTTAATTTTGATTTAAGGGGAGAGTGAGGCCTGTTCCATTCGTTTAGAACATCATATCCACTATAAAAACAATAAAAATTGCAAAAAAAAATCCCACGTCATACTGCGTGGGATTTTTAGAATCTTGGCTCTCCCACCTGGGCTCGAACCAGGGACCTGCGGATTAACAGTCCGTCGCTCTACCGACTGAGCTATGGGAGAATAGATTGGCTCTCCAACCTGGGCTCGAACCAGGGACCTGCGGATTAACAGTCCGTCGCTCTACCGACTGAGCTATTGGAGAATCTGTGGGGCATTTTAGGGATGAAAGTTTAAGTCGTCAACACGTTCATCATCAGAAATGTATTGTTTGCTTTATAAATATTCATTTCATCTGCAAAAATAAAAAAACTGCCCATAAAGAGCAGTTTTTCTACAGAAAAATAGAAATTATTTTTCTACACCAGCATCTTGACCTGCGTATTTCGCATTTGCGTAATCCCAGTTTACAAGGCTTTCTAAGAAAGTTTTGATGTAAACAGGACGTGCATTACGGAAGTCGATGTAGTAAGCGTGTTCCCAAACGTCAATCGTCAATACTGCAACTTTGCCGTGCGCCATTGGTGTGTCAGCATTTGAAGTTTTCATAATAGAAAGTTTGCCATTCACTTCGTCAGCTACTAACCAAGCCCAACCTGAACCGAATTGAGTTGTTGCAGCAGCAGCAAATTCTTCAGCAAATTTTTCGTAAGAACCGAAAGCTTCATCAATTTTAGCAGCCAAAGCACCAGTAGCTTTACCACCACCGTTTTTCGCCATACAGTTCCAGTAGAACGTGTGGTTCCAAACTTGCGCTGCGTTGTTGAATACACCAGCTTTAGCTGCATCGCCTGCAGTTGCTTTGATGATTTCGTCTAAAGTTTTACCTTCAAGCTCCGTACCCGCGATCAAGTTGTTCAGGTTCACAACATAAGTGTTGTGGTGTTTGTCGTGGTGGAATTCTAAAGTTTCTTTGCTGATGTGTGGAGCAAGATCTTCGTAACCGTATGGTAAAGCCGGTAAAGTAATGGTTGTCATGTTTTCAATTCCTTGCATTTTGCTGGGTTTTAACATTAAGTGGCTCTATTGTAATAGATTTCGAGATCAAATTGCGCATTAGGTATAAATAACCATACAGAATAAGACTCGAATGTATACATCTAAAGACTATGTTAAACACAGATGTCATTTGAGTGAAATCGTTGGGTGAAACGGTGTATTAAATTGGGTTATTTAATTCAAAATAACTATACTCAATATTAAACTGTTCTGAAATAGCTTTTGCGAGTCGTTGTACACCATAGCGCTCAGTCGCGTGATGTCCGCAGGCATAATAATGCACGCCTAGTTCTTTGGCTTCATAATAGGTGCGTTCACTGACTTCGCCCGAAATAAAGGCATCACAACCTTGTTCTGCCGCTTTGCCAATAAAATCTTGTGCTGCACCCGTGCAGAACCCTACTTTTTGAATCTGACTTTTTTCGGCAGGAAGATGAATGGTTTTAAAGCCTAAACGCGCTGTGAGATAGTCACGAAATTCGGTTGCGCTCATGGCTTGCTTTAAAAAACCAATATTACCAATAGGATGACGTTCACTCGGGTCTAGGGCTTGCAAATTTTCTAATGCCAAACATTCAGCAATGGCAGCATTATTGCCTAGACTTGGGTGTGAATCGAGCGGTAAGTGATAACCCACCAAAGAAATATCATGCTGGATTAAACTTTTGATGCGTTTACCGCGCATGCCTGTAATTGGGTAAGGTTCGCCTTTCCAAAAATAGCCATGATGTACCAACAGTAAGTCTGCATTTTGGGCAACAGCAGCATCAATAGCCTCTTGAGAGGCAGTCACTGCACATAAAATTTTTTGAACTTCAGACTTACCTTCAATTTGTAAACCGTTGGGCGCGTAATCTTTAAATTCATGTGTATTTAAAGTTTGATCACACCATTGAATAATTTCTTTTAGCTGCGCCATAACTTTCTCAAATTGCTCATATTTAGCCAATATCAAAACATATTTTGTATTGTAACTAAAGCAAGACAAAACTCTTGGGCTTTTTTATGTTTCTATTTGTGTTTCGTTTTACAATAGCTCATTCAATGACTTAATCATCAAAAAAAATTTACTTAGAGGTACAAAACGTGCGCTGGACCTTTACCTGGTTACCTTGGGTGTTACTCATTCTGGTTATTATTGGCTTTGTGACTTGGCAACAACTGCAAAAACCGAAAGCGCCTGTGGCTGCCGATGGGGTCAAAATGCCTGCCGAGAAAGTTGAACCATTAATTGATACAACACGGACAGGTGGGGTGGTGTCGTATAGCGCTGCGGTTAAAGTGGCAGCGCCTGCGGTGGTAAATATTTTTACCACACAAAAAGTGAAACAAATGGATCATCCATTGTTAAATGACCCTGCATTTCGTGAATTTTTTGGCAATCAGTTACCCGATCAATTTAAGCAAGGCCCAAATGAAAACAGTTTGGGGTCTGGGGTCATTGTTCGTCCAGATGGTTATATTTTAACGAATAATCATGTGATCGCGCAGGCTGAACAAATTGTCGTGGCTTTGCACGATGGACGCCGTGCGGTTGCAAAAGTTGTTGGAACTGACCCAGACACAGACTTAGCGGTCATTAAAATTGATCTAGAAAAACTGCCTGTATTGCCATTTAAACTGAGTGGCAATGAAGTGGGCGATGTCGTACTTGCGATTGGTAACCCATTTGGTGTGGGACAAACCGTGACTCAAGGGATTATTTCTGCGACAGGACGTTCTGACTTGGGTATTAATACCTATGAAGATTTCATTCAAACCGATGCAGCAATTAATCCAGGTAACTCAGGTGGTGCATTGATTGATGTGGCAGGGAATTTGATTGGGGTAAATACGGCAATTTTCTCGCAATCAGGTGGTTCATTGGGCATCGGCTTTGCAATTCCTGCACAAGTCTGTCAGCAGGTTTTAAACTCGATTTTAAAAGATGGACGTGTGGTTCGTGGTTGGTTAGGTATTAGTTTGTTGCCTGTGCAACAAGACAACATTTTAGAACCTGCACAAGGCGGTGTAGTGGTTGCTGATGTACTGCGCGGTGGCCCTGCAGCAGAAGCAGGTTTAAAACGTGGTGACAAAATTTTAAAAGTGAATGATGAAGCGATTACTTCAACCTCGCATTTAATTAATTATGTTGCTGCACAAGCACCGCATACGACGGTGACTGTTTCAGTTGAACGTGGTGAAGAAGCCTTAGATTTGGAAGTCGCAGTCGGTGAGCGCAAAGTTCAAAATACCGATAAGCAATTTATTCCATTGCCTGAATAATAGATTTAACAGTAACAATTTAGCCTTGCCCGTTTGCAGGGCTTTTTTGTTGGCTAAGTAAATGGAGATCGACTGGAAATAACCAAAGTGATACGGATAACGTGATTTGATTTATCTCTGGGTAGATACAAAGAGAAGGTGGGCTAAATAAACTGTATTGATGAATGATGATACTTTTTGATAGATCTAATCAATCGAGGGTTTGGTTTTGTGTGGCAAGTGTGGATGTATTCGGTGTTGATGTCTTAGAAGATTTAAACGTGCTGTTTAAACATGATGGGTCTCAACTTAGATAAAGAAAGGCATAAAAAACAGCAACCGAAGTCGCTGTTTTTCTAGATCCATTGAAATTATTGCTCTTGCTGAATACCTGCCACTAACCAGTCTTGATTAGAGCCTGCAGGTTTTACAAAGTGCCAAATTTCTGTAAATGGTTGCGGTAAGCTGTTCAGGTCTTCGCTGACTGTACCTGTAAAGCGTACACTTATGACATATTGACCATTTTCAGTTGCAGAATCGACCACCATGGCATTCAAGTTAGAAAACTCTGCTACATCTTGGTCTTGGTTTGCCATAATGTCCTGATACATCGACTGATATAAATCAGGAGTTAAATAACGCTGAATTTCTGCGATATTACTGGCTGTGTTCATAGACTGAATATGGTTAAAACGCTGACGCGCTACACGTAAAAAGGTTGCAGGCTCTGAACCATCAGGCAATTGATTGCCACTGTTGGTATAAGCTGCACCAAATGGCGCGTTATTATTGGCAGCTTGACCAAAAGGCGCTTGGGTAGAAGCGGCAGCCCCCCCAACAGATTGACCAAAAATATTGGTATTGTCGTTACGTGGCGCTGCAGCAGGTGGTGTTTGCGCAAACGGTGCCTGATTGGCACCGCTATTTGGCGCATACGGATTAGGCGTTAGTTTTTTTTTTGCGCCCATCTTACGGAAAATGAAGAAGGCAACAGCAGCAGCGAGTAAAATCCAAATCCAGCTTGGAATACCGCCTTTTTCCTCTTGCGCTTCGGCAGCACTTGCAGCTTGATCATCGGCCAAGGCATTGGCAGCAACCGCACCAATTGCCGCACCTGCAACACCTGCAGCAACCATACCACCTACGCCTGGACCAGATTTTTGCTGTGCTGGTGCAGTTGTTGGTTGTTGTGCTGGCGTTGTTTGACGAGGTTGTTGGTAAGACTGAGTTGGAGCAGCCGAACGACTCATGCCATGGCTTTTACCGCCACCTGCACGTTTTGCTTCTGCTGCTAACGGAGCTACCAATAAAGTCGCTGTGAGCATTGCTGCGATCAAACCACGCTGTCGAACTTCCATCAAATTTTCCTATATTAAAATAAAGTTAAGCTGTGTATTTATGCAGGCATTTGCTGCGAATTTCAATATAAATATGATATTTTTTCTTGAAACTGAAAAAATATCATCCAAGGATTTAACCTAAGTTTTCACTTAAACTCATGGCTTCAGTTAAGGCTTCATGCAAACGCGCCACCGCAATAATTTGCACACCTGCAATGGCTTTTTGTGGGGCATTGCCACGCGGCACAATAATATATTTAAATCCGTGTTTAATAGCTTCTTTTAAGCGTTCCTGACCATTTGGTACTGGGCGGATTTCACCCGATAAACCGACCTCACCAAATACTGCCAATTGTTGTGGCAGGGCTTTGCCACGCAAGCTAGAAGCACAGGCAAGTAGTACAGCAAGGTCTGAACCTGTTTCGGTAATTTTTAAGCCGCCGACCACATTCACATACACATCTTGCCCTGAAGTTTGTACGCCGCCATGCCGATGCATCACCGCCAATAGCATATTCAGACGGTTTTGTTCCAGACCTAAAGCCACACGTCTAGGCTGACCATGTGCATCATCCACCAAAGCTTGTACTTCAACTAAAAGTGGTCGCGTTCCTTCGCGGCTAATCATGACAATAGAACCTGGAATTGCCTCATCATAACGGCTCAAAAATATCGCAGATGGATTGGCAACCTCGCGTAAGCCTTTATCGGTCATGCCAAAAACGCCCAGTTCATTCACTGCACCGAAACGGTTTTTGACTGCTCGAATCATACGGTAGCGTGAGTCTGACTGTCCTTCAAAATACAAGACGCAATCGACCATGTGTTCAAGGACGCGCGGCCCCGCTAAAGCCCCTTCTTTGGTCACATGACCGACAATAAACAGCGCAGTGCCACTATTTTTAGCAAAACGAGTCAGCAAGGCAGCTGATTCACGAATTTGTGAAACACCACCTGGAGCAGACTGCAACGTTTCGGTATATAAAGTTTGAATCGAGTCCAGAATGGCTACCGCAGGGCGTTCATGCGCCAAAACTTCACAAATCCGTTCGACACAGGTTTCTGCCATGACTTTCAGTTGATCGGTGGGTAAGTCTAAGCGTTGAGCGCGTAACGCCACTTGCGAAAGAGATTCCTCACCTGTGATATATAAAGCGGTGTTATTGGCAGCCGCCATGTGAGTCGCAGTTTGTAGCAAAATGGTCGATTTCCCGATACCAGGATCTCCACCAATCAGTACCACAGAGCCCGTAACCAAACCGCCACCCAAAACACGGTCAAATTCCCCAATGCCTGTTGTTAAACGGGTTTCGTGCGATACAGACACTTTATTAAGCGTGGTAATGGCGGCCGCTTGTCCTGCATAGCCACCGCCCATTTTAGGTTGGGCACGATGCGTCACCGCAGGGGCAATACTGACCTCATGAAGTGAGTTCCATTCCCCACATTCTGAACATTGACCTGCCCATTTAGGATGATCTGCACCACATTGTTCACAGCGATAGACACTTTTTACTTTTGCCATAACCCAGTCATTGCATCAATTAAAAACTGACTACAGCATACAGAGGAATGTTCGCGAAATGAATGTTATCTGGATTTTTCATGGAAAATCATACAACCACGTGGGTGATTGTATGATTTATGATTTGAACGGAATAATTCAATGAATTGGGCTTATTTAATACAACTCGCCAGATTTGCGCTTCGCAATAAAGTCTTTAGATTCTTTGGCAATCACACCAGACAGTAACAACAAGGCAATTAAGTTTGGTACAGCCATTAAACCATTAAAGGTATCGGCAAATAACCAGACTAAATCTAGGGTGGCGATGGTGCCAATGAACACTGAAGCAATATAAATTAAGCGGTAAATCAACACGTATTTTTCGCCGAATAAATAAGTACAGCATTTTTCACCATAATAGCTCCAACCGAGAATGGTGGAATAGGCGAAGAAGATGATCCCGAAAGTGACGACCCAACCACCAAAGCCTGGCAATAACTGGTCAAAAACCTGTGTGGTGAGTACAGCACCTGTTGCACCACCAAAGCTATTACCTGCCATAATGAAGCCCATTACCAAAACAATCCCCGTGATGCTACAGACAATAATGGTATCAATGAAGGTACCTGTCATAGACACTAAACCTTGACGCGCAGGGTGGTCGGTTTTTGCAGCCGCAGCAGCAATTGGGGCAGAACCCATCCCTGCTTCGTTGGAGAATACGCCACGTGCAACCCCGTAACGAATTACTGCACCAATTG
The DNA here is from genome assembly GCF_013420425.1 of Acinetobacter sp. YH01007. NCBI lineage: Bacteria > Pseudomonadati > Pseudomonadota > Gammaproteobacteria > Moraxellales > Moraxellaceae > Acinetobacter > Acinetobacter sp. YH01007. The sequence continues at coordinate 72,546 of NZ_VOYC01000016.1, forward strand.
CACCGCCCGCAACTGCTTCACCAGTAAAGGCATCACGGAAAATTAGCTCAAATGCAGGCACGACAAGGTGTAAATTATTCAGGATAATAATTAAACCGCCTGTAACATACAGAATGGCCATAATCGGAACAATCACCGAAGATGCTTTGGAAATCGAGCTAATTCCGCCCAAAATCACCAATGCAGAAAATACGGTAATTACCACGCCAGTAATCCAAGTTTCTACACCTAAGCTATTTTCAACTGCTAAAGCTACGGTGTTGGATTGTACTGAACTACCAATTCCAAACGAGGCGACTGTGCCAAAAAAGGCAAAGATAATCGCGAGCCATTTCCATTTTAGTCCGCGTTCAATGTAGTACATTGGGCCGCCTGACATTTGCCCTTTTTCGTTTTTAATACGGTATTTAACCGCCAAAACACCTTCACCATATTTGGTCGCCATACCAAACAGGGCAGTCATCCACATCCAAAACACTGCACCCGGGCCACCGAGGACGCAAGCCGTTGCAACACCTGCAATATTTCCCGTACCAATGGTGGCAGAGAGTGCAGTCATCAGTGATGCGAAATGTGAAATATCGCCCGGTTCTTTTTGCGCTTTGTCGTGTTTGCAAAAGACTTGTTTAAAAGCCAGTGGCAGCATGCGGAATTGCCAGAACAATAAGCGGAAGGTGAGGAAGACGCCCGTTCCCACAATGAGAACCAGCATGTATGGACCCCAGACCCAACCGCTTAGGGTTTCCATCATCGATTGTAAATTTTGCATAAATTTCTTCTTATAAACGCAGTGTATAAATGCTTAGTTTGTGACTGTAGTTGAACAGTTGTAAAAATTAAGCAAGTGATATGCCAGTCTTTAAAACTTCCTGTTAAAAGAACTTGGTTTTAAGCACGTTATATTTTTTGCATAGTTTTTAGATTTTGACAATTGATGCCTTGAAATAAAATTGACTTTATCTGTGTCAGAAGTCGCAATTTTTCAGACCTGATAAGGTCAATCTATGCCAGCAGAATAGTAAGTAAGCTAGAATTTTTACTAAGCTCAATATAATCTCTCTGCATTAGCACTTTGGTCGCGGCAGTGATCGCGTTATACTTCATCGAAAATATTTTATAGGTGGTCAGATGCGTACCGTCATTTGCTGCATGAGTGTTTTGCTTACAACAGTGGTTTTGGTCGGTTGTGGTCAGTCAGGTACATTACAGTTACCCAATGACCCAAATTACGACAAACGCGCAAAATATTTGTTATATCCAGATGCTGCGCCTAAACGTGCAACGCAATCGGCAACATCGTCAGACACAGCCGTACCTGTGCAACAGCAGTTTGCTGCACCTGCTGCATCTACATCGACTACACCTTAACGCTTTCTAGATAAAGGATACATTCATGAGTTTTACCCGCATTCAAGGGGTTTTGCACGCCGAGCAATGTTCGCTACAACAACTCGCACAGCAATTTGGCACACCACTCTATGTTTATTCAAAAGCGACTTTTGAAAAGCATTATTTAGATATGGATCGTGCTTTCCACTTTATCGATCATCAAATTTGTTTTGCGGTAAAGTCAAACTCGAATCTTGCGGTATTGAATGTATTGGCTAAGTTGGGTGCAGGTTTTGATATTGTGACAGGCGGTGAATTGGCGCGTGTTCTCAAAGCAGGTGGTGATGCATCGAAAATTGTTTTTTCAGGTTTAGGTAAAACTGAAGCCGATATTCAAAAAGCGTTGGAAGTTGGGATTGCCTGCTTTAACGTAGAATCGCATGCAGAATTAGACCGTATTCAAAAAGTTGCGGCAAGCATGAATGTCAAAGCACCAATTTCATTACGGGTTAACCCAGATGTCGATGCCAAAACCCATCCTTATATTTCTACAGGCTTAAAAGAAAACAAGTTCGGGATTCCGTCTGATTCGGTATATAGCACTTATGAATATGCGGCTTCTTTAGCAAACTTAGATATCGTTGGAATTGACTGTCACATCGGTTCACAATTGACCGAAACACAACCGTTTGTCGATGCTTTAGATCGCGTGATTGTGATGATTGATACCTTAAAAGAAATGGGTATTCAGCTAAAACACATTGATATTGGCGGTGGTTTAGGGGTGACTTATAAAGATGAAACTCCACCAACGGTTGAAGAATATGCCAATGCTTTACGTCCCGCTTTAGAAAAGTTAGGTCTTAAAGTGTATATGGAACCGGGTCGTAGTATCTCTGCCAATGCGGGCGTGCTGCTAACAAAAGTTGATTTACTCAAACCGACCAATCATCGTAACTTTGCGATTATTGACGCTGCCATGAATGACTTAATCCGTCCTGCGTTATATGAAGCATGGATGGACATTCAGCCCGTAACCCCACGTACTGATGTTGAAACGCTAGAGTGGGATGTGGTTGGTGCAATTTGTGAAACAGGTGATTTCTTGGGTAAAGAACGTCAGCTTGCGATCAAAGAAAATGATGTTTTAGCTGTAATGGGTGCGGGCGCATACGGTTTTGTGATGAGTTCTAACTACAACAGCCGTGGTCGTGCAGCTGAAGTCATGGTCGATGCAGATCAAGCACATTTAATTCGTGAACGTGAAAGCATTGAATCGCTGTGGGAAAGAGAGCGTTTATTGCCATAAGGGGAATTCGAGATGTTATTAGAATTTACCAAAATGCATGGTCTGGGCAATGACTTCATGGTGGTTGATCTCATCAGCCAGCGTGCGTATTTGGATGCGCTGACTATTCAACGCCTTGCAGACCGCCACTTCGGGATTGGCTTTGACCAACTCCTGATTGTGGAACCGCCCGATTTACCAAATGTCGATTTTAAATATCGCATTTTCAATGCCGATGGTTCTGAAGTGGAGCAGTGCGGCAATGGTGTGCGTTGTTTTGCACGTTTTGTGCATGAACGTCAGCTTACGACCAAAACCAAAATCAAGGTGCAAACCAAGGCAGGCATTGTAGAGCCTGAATTGGGGCAAAACGGTTGGGTGCGGGTGAATATGGGCTATCCAAAATTCTTGCCGCATGAGATTCCATTCATTGCCGATGAGCCTGATAACTTATATGACATTGCGCTGAAAGATGGTGCTGCATTGACCATTGATGTGGTGAACATAGGCAATCCTCATGCTGTGACCATTGTGCCTGATGTATTGACTGCCGATGTTGCAGGTATTGGCCCACAAGTGGAATCACACGAGCGTTTTCCACAGCGCGTCAATGCAGGTTTTATGCAAATCATTGACGAAAAACATGCGCGTTTGCGTGTGTTTGAACGTGGCGTAGGTGAAACCTTGGCTTGTGGTACAGGTGCATGTGCTGCAGCCGTTTCGGGTATGCGCCGTGGCTTATTGTCTAATTCAGTTGAAATTGAACTGGCAGGTGGTAAGTTGCAAATCGAATGGCGTGAAGGCGATGTGGTGTGGATGACAGGGCCAACTGCTAATGTCTATCACGGTCGTTTGGATTTAAATTATTTTCAGGGCTGATGTTTCGTTCTAACATGAACAGCTCTTATCTTACTTAAAAGCACTTTTCAAAACGAATGGTGCTTTTTTGTATCTTGCAGCACGGATTAGGTATGCTGTACTGAATGTCACTCTAAAAACTTCTACTCATTATGCCGCAACTGATTTTTTTACCTGGCGCTTCAGGCAATACCGCATTTTTTCATCCGCTAATCGAAAAAATTGAAAAATTGCCGTGGCAGAATGCTGTAAAAATTGTGGCTTATCCTGAATTTAATCATCAACCTGCACATTCACAGGTACATGATTTTGCAAGTTTGCAGGCTTATGTGTTGGCGAATATCCCAGATGATTGCATTATCATTGCACAGTCGATGGGTGGTATTTTTGCAGTTGCTGCCGCGTTGCAATATCCAGAAAAAGTCAAAGGATTAGTATTGGTTGCAACATCTGGTGGCATGGATTTAAGCAGTTTTCAGGTGCAAGATTGGCGACAAGACTATCAAGCAAGTGATTTAAATTATCCTGACTGGTTTGTAGAGGCAAAGGCCGATTACACGGTAGACTTTGCTAAAATCAACATGCCTATTTTGTTGTTATGGGGTGATCAAGACCCGATAAGTCCACTGGCGGTAGGTGAGTTTTTACAACAACAATTTCCACAAGCCGTATTAAAAATTGTGCATGATGGTGATCATTTGTTTTTAGAAACACATGCAGATCAGGCGGCTGAACACATTGCTGCTTATTTATCTCAGTTTGCCGCAGTTCAGCAATCGGAGCGTGACTAATGTACGATCCGCAGCAACTATTAAAGATGTGGCTCAAAGAACGAGAAATACAACAGCAGTCACCGCATACGTTAAAAGCCTACGCACGCAATTTAAACGATTTTTTTAGCTTTTGTGAGCAACAACAACTTGCCTTATATGATGTAGAGGCTGCAGATTTGCGCCATTATTTAGCGCAAAAAGTAGAACAGCAACAGTTAAATAGCAGCAGTTTACAGCGCATGTTGTCAGCGATTCGTCAGTTTATGAAATGGGCCGAGCAAGGGCAGTATTTACAATTTAATCCAATTGATAATTTTCAGCTAAAACGTCAGCCACGACCTTTGCCGGGTTTGATTGATATTGAAACGATTCATCAAATTTTGGATCAGCCTGAACCTGAAACTGAAGTACAACAACAAATGTGGCGACGCGATAAAGCGATTTTAGAATTGCTCTATTCGAGTGGTTTGCGCCTAGCAGAGGTACAAAGTTTACGTATCCGCGATTTAGATTTTAACCGTCAATTGCTGCGCATTACGGGTAAAGGCAATAAAACCCGTATAGTGCCTTTTGGTCGCAAAGCCAAAGATGCGGTGATGCAATGGCTGCAGATTTACCCTTTATGGCAGGGCGATTTTGTACCCGATGCAGCATTGTTTATTACTCAAAAAGGTGAACCTTTAAAAGCACGCCAAATTGAAAATCGGGTGAAGTTTCAGGCGCAGCGTGCGGGCGTTAATGTCGATTTGCATCCGCACTTATTGCGACATTGTTTTGCAAGTCACATGCTGTCGAATAGTGGGGATATACGTGCAGTCCAAGAAATGCTTGGGCATAGCAATTTAAGCACCACGCAAATTTATACCCATGTCGATTTTGATCAGTTAGCGCGAGTTTATGATCAGGCACATCCACGTGCGAGTAAAAAGTAAAGCTTTACCTAAAGTCGGCATTATTTTTGCAAGTTAAAATATAGCTATTTCATACTGCAAATATTTTTCTCACAGTCAGTTGTAAAGCCTTTGTGCTGTACTTAATACTTTAAGTAAAAGCGCTTTCACCAAGATGTCATTGCAACTATTGTAGAATAATAAAAAAGTGCGTTATGCAGTATAAAGAAGCAGAAAGAGTGGGTCACACGAATAATAGACATGGATGACATTATTTTTTGTTCCACTGCATAACACTTTGGATATCAAATGATAGGCAAAACCATGATTTCGAATCTTCAAGAAAAATATGAACAATTAAGCCCAAGCCAAAAAGAAATTTTTGCAGGTTATGGCTTGCGTCAAGTGAAACATTTTGTCGAAATAAGCTTGCCGATGATCGAGCAAGAACTACCTGCCGATTGTTTGGTGCAGGGTATTAATGCTGAAGGTAAAATGCAGGCGATTCATCCGCAAACGCAACAAAGCTATTTATGGATTTCAGATCAGCAGTGGCAAGCACGCCCAAATGCAAGCAGTAAAATAGATGTAAAAGAAGATTTTATTGCAGTTTGGGAAATTTTTAATTTACAGGCCTATGAATTGATAGATTTAAGTCATATCCACCGTGACTTTTTAGAAACTCAGCAAGTTTAAGCTGAGTTTTTTTATGTCCTTTATCTGGGAGGTGGCGTGGTGAAAGCGCATAAATATCCATCAAAATAAAACAGATTGTTTATTTCATACCCAATAAACTGCTGAATACAGTTTTGTGAACCAGCAGTCACATTTTAAAAGAGCATTTATATCTGAAAAAATATTGCAAAAAATAAAGTTTTCTATCTTTAATGACAGTCAGATTATGGGGTTTTATGTAAGGAACTTTGCTTAAATTGTAGGCGGAACTCAATTTGAATTGCATTTCAATCAATCTTGTTGATGAGGGAAATAAATAAAAAACATAATATAAATCAAAGCTTAAAATTGCTTATATAATCGTCGCTTGGTTTGTTAATTTTTAGAAATAAAAAAGTATGAACGCATCGTTCAGTTAATTTTCGGCATTTTTAGCCTTGTTTAGACAATTCTGACTTGACCGAAATGCCGATCACATAGCAAGATAGGACACCTAAAAAATTTAAAGCGAAGAGTTATTATTAACTTTTCTCAATATTTACTTTTGCTAAAACAGCCGAGGATTACATGAAGGCTCTTGTTGCTGTAAAACGTGTGGTAGATGCCAACGTTAAAGTTCGCGTTAAGCCGGATAATAGTGGAGTTGACCTAACTAACGTTAAGATGTCAATTAACCCATTCTGTGAAATCGCAGTGGAAGAAGCGGTTCGTTTAAAAGAAAAAGGAACTGTTTCAGAAATCGTAGTGGTATCCATTGGTCCTAAAGAAGCGCAGGAACAAATTCGTTCTGCAATGGCGCTTGGTGCAGACCGTGGTATTTTGGTTGAAACAGCCGATGAGATTGGTGCACTTGAAGTAGCTAAAATCTTAAAAGGTGTTGTTGAGCAAGAACAACCACAACTTATTCTATTAGGTAAACAAGCCATTGATGACGACTCTAACCAAGTTGGTCAAATGCTAGGCGCTTTACTTGGTGCAGGTCAGGGTACTTTTGCTTCAGAAGTAAAAGTAGATGGCGACAAAGTTCAGGTAACACGTGAAATTGACGGTGGTTTACAAACTGTTGAGCTTGCACTTCCTGCAATCATCACCACTGACTTACGTTTGAATGAGCCACGTTATGCGGCACTTCCAAACATCATGAAAGCACGTAAAAAACCGCTAGACACCAAATCTCCTGCAGATTATGGCGTTGCAACAGGTTCTAAGCTGAAAACTGTAAAAGTTGAAGCACCTGCTGAGCGTAAAGCGGGCGTACAAGTGAAATCTGTAGACGAACTTGTAGATAAATTGAAAAACGAAGCGAAAGTGATCTAATACAGAAGGATAAAAATCATGAGTATTTTAGTTATCGCTGAGCACGACAATAAAGCACTAAATGGTGCAACATTAAACGTTGTTGCTGCAGCTCAAAAAATCGGTGGTGATATCACTGTATTGGTTGCGGGTTCTGGTGCACAAGCAGTTGCAGACCAAGCAGCTAAAGTTGCAGGCGTAAGCAAAGTATTACTTGCTGACGATGCGGCTTATGCAAACCAATTGGCTGAAAACGTAGCAAAACTTGTTGCAGAATTAGGCAAAGGTTATAGCCATATCCTTGCTGCTTCTACAACAACAGGTAAAAACATTTTACCGCGTGCAGCTGCGCTTCTTGATGTTAGTATGATCACAGACATCGTCGCTGTAGATTCTGCAAAGACATTCAAGCGTCCAATTTATGCAGGTAACGCGATTGCAACTGTAGAATCTTCTGAGGCGATTGTGGTGGGTACTGTACGTGGTACAGCATTTGACCCAGTGGCTGCAGAAGGTGGTTCGGCTGCGGTTGAAGCTGCTACTGTGACAGGTGATGCTGGTATTTCTAAGTTCGTCTCTGAAGAAATTGTGAAATCAGAGCGTCCAGAATTAACTGCAGCACGTATTGTAGTTTCTGGTGGTCGTGGTGTAGGTTCTGGTGAGAACTATCACAAAGTACTTGATCCATTGGCAGACAAACTTGGTGCAGCACAAGGTGCATCTCGTGCAGCAGTTGATGCGGGCTTCGTACCAAATGACATGCAAGTTGGTCAAACAGGTAAAATCGTTGCACCTGATTTGTATATCGCTGTAGGTATCTCTGGTGCGATTCAGCACTTGGCAGGTATGAAAGACTCTAAAGTGATCGTTGCGATCAACAAAGACGAAGAAGCGCCAATCAACGCAGTAGCTGACTACTGGTTAGTGGGTGACTTGAACACTGTTGTTCCAGAGTTAGTATCTAAAATCTAATTACTGAACACAGTCAAAAACGCCTCTATGTGAATAGCATAGGGGCGTTTTTTATTGTCTTTTTTAATTTAGATGCAGTGATTGGTTTTAAGTACATTATGTGAACTTAGCGTATATGTGGGTACATATCGAGCAAGTATATGTTGAAGATATTTTGACGTGACTCTTAAAAATATGAAGCACTTTTGTTTCTTGGGTGTGAATATTTTTTTGCCTAAAAAATCACCGTTAAATTTAAGTAAATTAACAAGATTAAGATCATCTCTAAAGCACAAAAACACAGGCGTATATGCTATAATTTTTCGCTAGTTTTTATTTTTAGCCTGCATTTCAGGCTAATCATTTGCAAGTTTTACGACATATAAAATGCAAGCAAAATTTGTTTGCAGAATAAGGAGTATGCATGAGCGTATCGGAAATTAGACCGATTGCCATTGAGGATGAACTCAAGCACTCGTATTTAGACTATGCGATGAGCGTGATTGTGTCACGTGCGCTGCCAGATGTACGAGATGGTCTAAAACCTGTGCATCGTCGTGTGCTATTCGCAATGCACGAATTGGGCAATGACTACAACAAAGCTTACAAAAAGTCTGCCCGTGTAGTCGGTGACGTCATCGGTAAATATCACCCGCATGGTGACTACGCTGTTTACGAAACGATTGTTCGCATGGCGCAAGATTTCAGTTTGCGTTATCAATTGGTCGATGGTCAGGGTAACTTCGGTTCGATTGATGGCGATAGTGCTGCAGCTATGCGTTATACCGAAGTCCGTATGCGCAAACTTACCCACGAATTGTTGGCCGATTTAGAAAAGGACACCGTCGATTGGGAAGATAACTACGACGGCTCTGAGCGTATTCCTCAAGTAATGCCAACTCGTATTCCAAACCTATTGGTCAATGGTGCTGCAGGTATTGCGGTGGGTATGGCGACCAATATGGCACCGCATAACATGACTGAAGTGGTGCATGCATGTTTGGCTTATGCAGACAACCCAAATATTTCAATTGAAGGGCTAATGGAACATATTACTGGTCCAGACTTCCCTACAGGCGGTATTATTTACGGTAAATCAGGCATTGTCGATGCTTACCGTACAGGCAAAGGCCGTTTGCATATTCGTGGTAAGTATCATTTTGAAGAAGATCAAAAGTCTGGTCGTACCACCATCGTCTTTACTGAAATCCCTTATCAGGTCAATAAAGCCAAAACCATTGAGCGTATTGCTGAACTGGTAAAAGAGAAGAAACTCGAAGGTATTTCAGAACTACGTGATGAGTCTGATAAAGAAGGGATGCGTATTGCAATTGATCTGAAGCGTGGTGAAAACGCTGAAGTGATTGTGAATAACCTATTCTTGAATACACAATTAGAAAACTCATTCAGCATCAACATGGTTTGCCTAGACAATGGTCAGCCAAAATTGATGAACCTGAAAGATATTATTGCGGCATTTATTCGTCACCGCCAAGAAGTGGTGACCCGCCGTACCATGTTCGAGTTGCGTAAAGCACGTGAACGTGGGCACATTTTAGAAGGCTTAACCGTCGCATTGGCCAATATTGATGCCATCATCGAAACCATTAAATCTTCTGCAAATCCAGCCGAAGCGCGTGAGCGTTTACAGGTAGGCGAATGGGCAGCAGGCGGTGTAGTCGCATTATTAGAAAAAGCTGGTTCAGTTTCTGTACGTCCAGACGAAATTGAAGGTGAAGATCCTAACCGCCCATTTGGTTTAGATGGTCAGGTGTATCGTTTATCACCTGCGCAAGTGACCGCAATTTTAGAATTACGTTTGCATCGTTTAACAGGTCTAGAACAAGACAAATTACATGCAGAATATTCTGAAATTTTGGCACAAATTGCTGAATTAACTGCAATTTTGAATGACTTTAATCTTTTGATGGGCGTGATTCGTGAAGAATTGGCGCAAGTTTTGCAACAATATGGCGATGCACGTCGTACTGAAATTGTAGAATCTCGCATTGATTTCTCGCGTGAAGATTTAATCCCAGAAGAACAAGTGGTACTGACAGTTTCACAAACAGGTTATGCAAAAACTCAGCCATTATCAGATTACGCAGCACAGCGTCGTGGTGGTCGTGGTAAATCTGCAACGTCGATGAAAGAAGACGATTATGTGCAGCATTTAATTGTGACTTCTAACCACGCAACGGTGTTGTGCTTTACCGATGTGGGTAAAGTGTACCGTCTGAAAGTGTTTGAAGTGCCGCAAGCATCGCGTGGTGCTAAAGGTCGTCCAATGGTGAACTTGTTGCCGTTAGATGCCAACGAAACCATCACCGCGATTTTACCTGTCATTGATGCGCCGAAGAAATTTACTGAGCGGTTGGCAGACTTCCGTAGCTATGTGAAAGCCAATGCGGCACATCTACAAACCAACGCAATCATTGCTGCACATTATGCAGAATTAGAGGCTGCCTTTGCTGAATTAGCAGATGGTGATGATTTATCTGACGCATTACGTGTGCAATTGAAACAATTGGGTGTAGAGCTTTCTGCAACCGATTTAGATGATGAGATTATTGCGGAATTTGCATTACAAGCAGAAGCCTTGCGTAAAAACTTCTATGTATTTATGGCAACGGCATCAGGTACAGTGAAACGTGTTGAATTGGAACAATTCAGTAACGTGCGTTCGAATGGTTTACGTGCCATTGAATTGAATGAAGAAGACACTTTAATTGGTGTTGCAATTACCGATGGCGAACAGCAAATTATGTTGTTCTCCAATGAAGGTAAAGCGATTCGTTTTGCTGAAACCGATGTACGTTCAATGGGTCGTGCGGCCAAAGGCGTACGTGGTATGCGTGTCAGCTTCGGTTCAGCACAAGTTGAAGATGTCGAAGATGTAGAAGTCGATGGCGATGATGAAGACAGTTCAGATTCAGCACTCATCAGCCGTATCGTATCGCTAGTCGTAGTACCAGAAACAGGCGAAGTTTTGTGTGCTTCGGCGAATGGTTATGGTAAGCGTACACCTGTAGACGACTTCCCAACCAAAAAACGTGGTGGTAAAGGTGTGATTGCCATTAAGACCTCTGAACGTAATGGTGAATTGGTCGGTGCAGTTGCTATTGATGAAAGCAAAGAACTGATGCTGATTTCTGATGGCGGTACATTAGTGCGTACTCGCGCTTCTGAAGTGGCGCAAACAGGTCGTAATGCACAAGGTGTACGTTTAATCCGCTTGGGTGAAAACGAAACACTGGTGGGTGTAGAAGCGATTGAAGCTGTTGAAGAAGACGAGTTTGTTGAAGCGATTGAAGGTGCAGAATCTTTAGTGGCTGAAACGGATGCAGTTGCTGAAACTGAGCAAGTGGAAAAAGACGGTGAAAATTCAGTAGAAGAATAAGTTTTTTACTGATAAAAAGGGCGCTTCGGCGTCCTTTTTTATAAACGTTGACTGCATAAGGGTAAGCGATGAAAACCAAATTAATGTTGTTGGCAGCAGCGGTTGCATTGAGTGGCTGTAATTCAATGGACAATATTCCAGATCCGAGTCCTGAACAGGAAAAGGCGGCACAGCTAGCCTATGAGGATTTGCGTGATGGGATGTATGACGAGTTTTTGGATCAGTTAGAGCCGCAGTTGCAAACCCAGTTTAAGGACAATGAAAAGCTGATGAAACGCTTTTCACGTTCAATTCCTCAAGGTGAATACAAGTCTAAGACTTTAATGACCAAAGAGATTGAAGAAGCAACCAATCAGCTTGGGCAATATAAGGTCAGCTATGAAATTGCCTATCCGGAAAATCTGGTTCAGTATGATGTTAGTTTTGACAAGCCGAATGGTAGCAACAAGATTCGTAATTTCAATATTCAAGTCTTTGGCGAATCGGGTAAATAAGTGGAATAGGAGCATTGCTATAATGCTCTATCTGCTTTGATGACCAGAAATTAAACGTCGATAAGCCAAAAAAAAGCACAAGCTACCGATCATTCCAAGATAGAGCAATTTAGGCAAGATCAGTGTTGTAGGCACACCCATCTGATTGAGTTGAATAAACATCTGCACAATTTGGGTAGAGGGCAGGATTTCGCCAACGACTTGCATCCAGGTGGGCATGGCAGCATGCGGCCAGGCCGCACCAGATAAAAAGAACAGTGGAATAGAAGTGAATACAATGACATGCCCCGCACGTTCCGGCAGATCCAGAAAACTAGCAAATAAGCAGGTCATGCCAATTATCGTGTAGATAAAAACCGCAACAGCCAGCAGCATCCCGAGCAGGTTGCCACCGTGCGGATAATCAAATAGCCAGAAGCTAAAGCCGAATAAATAGAAACATCCCAGACAACCAATGGTGAAGACCGCTAAACACATCCCAATCAATGCATTTGTGTTTAATTCTATTTTTCTTTCCCGATATACCAAAATCAGCATACTCAAACCCAAAAGAATGGTTTGGTGGATAATTAAAGGTGCAACCGCAGGAAAGACATAGCTGCCATAGCCGGACAGCGGATTAAATAAAGGAATTTGATGCACAGAAAGGGCAGGTGAAAAATCCGAGACCTTGCCAAAGCGTTCAGTATAATCTGCCAAAGTTTGCTCAACTGATGTGGCTAAGCCCAGACCAATTTGTTTGGTTACTAAAAAGTTGGCTGTACTTAAATACAGGCCAATGCCACCTGTTTCACCATGCCTTAAGCTTTGCGATAAATTGTCCGGCAGAAGTAAAATACCATCGGCTTTTTGTGATTCCACCCATTGTTTGGCCTCGGAAAAATTGCCGGTAATCGCCTCAATCTCCACATTGGGGCTTTGTGCCACTTGACCAATAATACGGGTGCTTAAGTTACTTTGTTCTTCATCGACAATAATAATCGGTAAGGCTTCAGCCTGCTGTGCCTGATAAGCGGTTGGATAAAAAAAGCTGTAAAACAAGACGGATAGAATAAGCGTGGTAAAGATCGTGCCGTGACTGACAATATCCTTAAAGCTTTGCAGATAGTAAAACCAGAGGGATTTCATTGGACTGCTCCTTTAACTATTTTTTTAAGAAACAGATAAGCCAGCAGAGCGTAAACTAGGGCATAGATCAGCAGCATGAATCCAGCTTGCAGTGAAATATGCAATGGACTACCAATCACCCATTGTTCAGTTTGTAATTTGGCATAGGGCGTAAACGGAATAATATTGGACCAGAACTGGGTGAATAGGGGCGCATTATTTAAAGGTAAAGTCACACCGGCAAAACTTAAAGATGAACCACCATAGACCGCAATGATGCCAAAAGATTTACTTAAATCTTTGGTTGCCAGAACCACTGCACTGCTTAAAAATGCATAAGCGCTATATAGCAGAAATTGTGCCGATAGAATCAGAGCGAGCGAGCCGGCAACAAACCAGCCGCGAATTTCAATCAGCCAGAACATCCAGATCCAGGTCCATAGACTAAAAATAGCCACATAGATCAGGTTCTTAGACAGCAATGCCATCCAGATGGATGAGTTGCTAATCCAGCTTGTTAAGGTCTGCCGCTTCAGTTCCTGACCGACGGAAAATGCCACACAACAACACAGCAGTAAATGCAGAATTGCCGGAATGACATAGGGTTCCAGATAGAATTCATAATTCAGCTGCGGATTATACAGCGGAGATATTTTAATATGCGGTGACGGTGCTTCGAGAGAGGGGAGTCGGTTGCCCAGATATTGCTGTCCGCTAAATTCAGCGAGTGCTTGTAGGGTACTGACCAGCATGGCCGAGGAAATGGTATTTCCAATACTGAAATAACTCTGGTTAAAAGCAATACTGATGTCAGCATCCTGGGCACGAACCAGACGTTGCTCGGCACCGCTTGGAATATGGATATAACCCCAAATTTTATTTTGATTTAACAGGCGCTCAATTTCAGCTGTTTGTTCCGACACCGTAGCAATTTTAAGAGTATGATTCAGCGCCACATGTTGATAAATGCTTTGACTCAGCGCACTCTGGTCTTGATCAATAATCGCAATCGGTAAATGATCCGATTTCCCTTGAGCAAACATGCTGCTGAATAAAATAATCACCAGTGCAGGTGCCAGCGTGACCAGACACAGATCCCATTTTTCGCTGAGCAGATAGCGCAGTTCGCGCCATATACCCGTCCACATTATCGGGTCTCTTTCAGTTTAAATAATACGCTCATCCCGACTTTCAGTTCAGAAATCGCTGGTGTGGGTACAAGATGCAGCTTAAAACTGCGCACATCATAACCGCTGGTTTGACGTGTGGTCTTAATGGTGGCAAATTCACCTTCAGCACTGATCTGTCTAATTTGAAAAGTGGCGGTTTTATCTAGGGCGGGAATATAACCTTCAATACTGCTCATTTTCTGAAATGGGGCATATTGGTCTTCACGAATATTCAGGCTCACCCACATTTGATCTTCAATCAGGCTGACCACAGGGACTGCGGTGGCTACCAGCTCCGAGACTTTGCCATAGGTTTTAGACACCGTTCCGTTTACAGGTGCTACTAATTGGGTTTCTGCTTCTAAAGCATTGGCTTCATCCAGCGCAGCCTGGGCAATATCTACTTGTGCATCGGCAGAACTCTTTTGCTGTGAGGTGCTGCCACGTTTGGCACGTGCGTATTGCTGATACGCTGCTTCTGTCATTTGCGCCGCTGATTGACTGGCTGCATACAATTCATCACGGCGCTGGCGTGAAATCACACCTTCCTTCAATAAATTTGCACCACGCTCATAAGAAACTTTGGCTAAATTTTGCTGTGCTTTCAGCGATTGCCAGTTGGCATACAGACTGGCGATATTTTCTTCCTGCGAGCCACGTTCAGCAGTCGATTGTAAGGCCAGCGCAGATTGTAAAGCCGCTGCGGCTTGCTGTTTTTTGGCCTGAATTTCCGGGCTGTTTAAGCGCACCAGTACATCGCCTTTTTTGACCCGCTGACCTTCTTCTACATAGATTTCTTCAATACGGCTTGGCACTTTGGTCGCCACCTGAACTGTTTCAGCTTCTACACGACCCTGCAATTCAAGCGGAGCCGGTTGGTAGCTTTTCCACAATCCAAAAGCGATGACTGCCAGCAGAACTGGAATCAGGGCGAGCAATAAATATTTTTTCTTTTTAGCGATTTCAGGAGCTTGTTGTTGCTCGGTCGAAGTCGTCGCGTTGTTTTCTATTTCAGTTTTTGTTTCTACCTGTTGCGCAGGCGATTTTTCTGTATCGCTGGATGAAGCCACTTCATTCACAGGATCATTGGGTTTTTGATCTTCGTTCATGTTCGGCTCCATTAGCGAATATAGTGGGTGTTGGCATGTTGAATGTAGGTTGGAAATTCTGCAATCGAGCCATGGCTTTGTAATAGTGTGGCCAGTGACATCACATATTTGTAAGCATTCAAGGCAGTTTCAGCTCGTAGTCCGCTCAGCATATTTTGTGCATCGATGACCTGTGTGGCGGTGCCCGTATCTTCTTTAAAAGACAATTCTTGGATGCGTAAATTTTCCTGTGCGGCTTTCAAGTTTTGTGCCAGAAGTACATCACTTTGCTGTGCACTAAGTGCTTCGCTACAAGATTTATAAATCAGATTTTCAATTTCCTGCTGGGTGCGTGCAGTAAGCAGTTCTGTTGCAGAGCGTTTGAGTTCGGCAGCCTGAATATTCTTGTTTTTATCGATCCCGGAAAACAGGTTATAGCGTGCGGCAACCCCGACAATCCAGTTTTCATTTTGATCCAGACTATATTCGCCAAAAGCAAATACATTTGGTTTTTTCGCTGCTTGCTGGGCTTTCACATTGGCTTGGGCCAATTGGGTATCCAGCTGCATTTTTTGAATCAGCGCAGAGTTCTGACTAAAAGTTTTTAGCAGATGATTTAAGGCCTGTGGCTCGGTTTTATTGACAAATAAAGGCGTCGAAAGCTCAGTGATGCTACTTTCCTGAAGCAGATTATTCAGCTGGAACAGCGCAGCATTCAAATTGGCCTGCGTATTTTGCTGGCTGCGCTCGGCATTATTACGTGCCACTTCAAATTGCATACGCTGGCCTTTACTGATAAAACCTTGCTGTTCCATTTTTAAGGCATTGCGATAATGCTGCTGCATGGCATTCAGATTAAACAGCGCAGCTGCATGCAATTGCTTTTGGAGCTGCACATTAAAATAACTTTGAATCAGTTCAAAACGCTGCGTATCTTGCTGCTGTTTGTTGCTGAGCTGACTACGACCGACCTGAATATTGGCAATTTCTTTGGCACTACGGGTGAGGCCTCCAGTATATATTGGCATAATCACGGAAACAGTGGGGCGAATCACCTGATCTTCAAGGATGACATTAGACGTATCCGGAATCAGACCAACTCCGCTATGAATAGTATTGTTAAGTCCATCACGCAGTGGATCGGTAATACCTGCAGGTAGATCCACGCCATTACTGGCCTCCCACTCATTAAGCCGGCCATTCACGCCTTGAGAGAGTGAATTCTCCAGATTATTTTTAAATTGCTTTAATGGAATATCGACTTCACTGTGAAAGGCATAGGCACGAACATTCAGGTCGACACGTGGCAGACCTACGCCTTTTACTGCTTCAGCTTCAAGTTTTGAAGCCTGTTCCAGACTTTGATAGGCTTGGCTGCTATAAGAATTTTGCAACAACTGACGTTCAGCATCCTGAAAGCTGATGCTCTGTGCATGAGCAAAGCTGCCATACATCATAGATGCAAGCAGATTTAAACCCCAGACAAGCTGTCTTTTATTTTTCTTTAAGTTCATAAAGTCGCTAAACTGATTTAAAGCCGGTAATGTTATCCCGCTAGTATAAATCAAAGGTTCGCAGATAGAACTAGTGTAAAGTTATAGTATTGTTTCTTGTACATTTGTCTATAAAAAGCACGCTTATGCGTCCTCTAATCTTCTTTTTTTACCTTTTCTTTTTAAATAGCGTTTTTTAGCTACTTTTTCTCTATATTCTTTTAAAAGTCTTGGATTTTTTGCGATTAATTCATCCATATTGCTTTTTCCCCCCTCGAAATTCAGGATGTTGCTCTCGCATTTTTTTACATTCACTCTTTTCTCGCCAGATTTTAAAGAATAAATAAAGCTTGCTGAAGCATCTCTACGTAAAACTTCTTCTTTAAATAAAGGGGTGGCAATAGATCTCTTACGAAAGTTAATTTAAGAGCATCCAATTCACCATTCCAGCAATTAAATTCATTCTTAGACCAAATCGTTTCCGTCTATTTCTATAGCGTTCTGTTAATATCCGAAAATGTTTAAGTTTGCCGTTGATATGTTCAATTGTGATCCTACGCCGACTGATTTCTTGGTTGATCTGTTTTGCTATTTGGGGTAATGATAAATTGTTAGGTTTCTTGATTGGAATGAGTAACTTACTCTTAATCTGATGAAATCCTTTATAGGCTAAATCTGCTATGATATAAGGATAAATAATCATCTCCTTCAAATGCTTACGCGCAATGTTCAGATCGTGTTTTCTGCCATCTTCAATCTGTATACTTACAATTTGCTTTAATTGGGGGTTAAAAATGACCTGTGTTTTTAGCGTATGTTTCTTCTTTTTACCACTATAGAATTTTCTTTGTTTTTTTGGGACGCTCAATCTGTGACTCAGTAACATCAACGATTACATAATCCCCCTCATTAAACTTTTGATTCCTTTTCGGCAATGCGAAAATCCGTGATTGAATCAGAGCATTTTCAACTTTCTGAATCGTACGATTCACATTACTTTCAGCTAGGTTATAGTCGGCGGATAACTCAATTTGAGTTCTATAACAGCGTAAGTAATTTAAAGTTAACAACAATTGATCCTCTAAACACAACGAATGAGGTCTTCCAGATTTTTTCTTGGCAAGTTCAGCATGTTGTAACACTGATACCATTTTTAAGAATAATGGACGAGGAACTCCAACAAGTCGTTTAAATTCTTCATCATTAAATCTTGTTAAATTTTCATATTTCATGAGATGAGTATAAACAATTTTTTACTTTCGCAAGAGGTCTAATATTAGTGAAAAAATAATTAGTTTTATAGCTAATCATAGATTCCAAGATATTTTGAGGTAACAAAATTACAGGTCCAACAACTTTATTAGGCCCCCAAGGAGCGTGAGGAAGTGAAAATTTTGATTTTTTCCATTCGTTATCGATTGCACAAAAGAAATGAATAGCCTCTTTTGTTTCAGTCGTTTCTATACCTAATTTTTCACATTGTTCTAATGTATATTCTGCAAAATGTTTAAAGCAAATATTAGGGTTTGTTGACAATTCGTCTATGTTTGCGGCATGAGAGATATATCTCGCAAGGTTTTTTAGCTGCTATAAGGCATGGGACAGGAAATTTAGTCATTTTAAATGACTGGCACATAACGCAATAGCAGCAAAAAATATGCTCGCCCTGAAAGGCTGTGGCTAAAACTTTCTCAGATTGCGTTATGAAACTTAGCAATAATCTCGCTATTCCTTGCGTTTCATGCCTGATCTGCTCAGTTTTAGCCTACAGCGCAAGCCATTTATGAAATGTCAACAGACCCTAGTCGTTATATCTGAAATAGTGTCCAGACCTATACCATCTGCAACTAATATTAATTCTTCAAGATCTTCTAATAAGCCTGTCTGAGCTGCCTGAGAAGACTTTAAGCATGTGAGTATATATTCAACTTTAATATCGTGTGATCCTTTGCCATTTACTCCTTCTTTAGTTGCACCAATGCCAGTATATTTGGGCTCAGGAAAATGGGAGCATAATTTTCTTGCTTTAATTTCATCTTTTTCTTTAAGAGCTTCCATTAAACATTTCATAAAATTTTGCTGAGTAGTCAGAGCAGACTTGGAATGTATGTTCTCACAACGAGTTAAATAATAACTATCAATGTATAAGCGAGTATCTGTTTCCAGATTAGGGTCAAAGAAGTCAACTTCAAGTAAATTTTTATCTACCTTAAAGTGATTGAGGAATGTTGTCATTGTTTATTTCTCCTTTAATATTTATTTAAAATATCATTTAATTAGGAGTAGTGGGTGGTTTTTTTGATCAATTTGCGACAGATATTGTCGCACACATTTCAACCTCTTTTTTTGATTTAGTAAATTTATCCCTCGAATCTACATTGATTTTTTGACTCTATCTTGGCTCATAGATTGAAATAATTTTGTGCAAGACCCTGCCAGATATGGTTAAATGCCATCATTTTATTGTGTTTCACTCTGAAAGGAAAAATCATGCGCGCGTACAACTTCTGTGCTGGTCCTGCAGCATTACCGACTGCCGTACTTGAAAAAGCTCAAGCTGAAATGCTTGACTGGCATGGCAAAGGTCTTTCGATCATGGAAATGAGCCACCGTAGTGCCGACTATGTTGCCATGGCTGAAAAAGCGGAAGCAGACCTGCGCAAACTCATGAATATTCCTGAGAACTACAAAGTATTGTTCTTGCAGGGTGGTGCATCGCTACAATTCTCTGCGATTCCATTGAATTTGTTGGGTAAAAACAACAAGGCAGATTATATCCACACGGGTATTTGGTCTGAAAAAGCCTTAAAAGAAGCGCAGCGCTATGGCGATATTCATGTCGTTGAAGCGGGTATTCAGATTGAAGGTAAGCATGCCATTAGCGAACAAAGCCAATGGAACTTATCTGCCGATGCTGCCTATGTGCATTATGCAGATAACGAAACAATTGGTGGTTTGCAGTTTGCCAATATTCCAGAAACAGACAAACCGTTGGTATGTGATTTCTCATCAAGCATTTTATCTGCACCTTTAGATGTATCTAAATTTGGTCTGATTTATGCAGGTGCGCAAAAAAATATTGGCCCAGCAGGCTTAACCATTGTGATTGTACGTGAAGATTTGCTTGATCAAGCCAAGCCTGAAATTCCAAGCATTTTGAAATATTCAGCACAGGCAAAAAATGATTCCATGGTGAATACACCTGCAACTTATGCATGGTATTTGTCTGGTTTAGTGTTTGAGTGGTTATTGCAAAACGGTGGTGTAGATGCGATTCATCAAGCTAACCTAGAAAAAGCGAAATTATTATACGGTTATATCGATTCAAGCGATTTCTACGCGAATCCAATTTATAGCGCAAACCGTTCAATTATGAACGTTCCGTTTACTTTGGCTGATGCCGCACTGGAAAAACAATTCTTGCAAGAAGCTGAAGAAAACCGTTTGTTGAACTTGGCAGGTCACCGTTCTGTAGGTGGTATGCGCGCAAGTATTTATAATGCAGTGCCATTAGATGGCGTACAAGCTTTGGTTAACTTTATGGATGACTTTGCAAAACGTCACGGTTAATTGATAGTAGTGAAAAGCAAAAACCCAGCTGAATTAGCTGGGTTTTTTTTTATAGAAATAGGTGAAAAGTCATAGAGGCTTGTTGATGAGTGAAACTCAGAACACAAAATAGTGTAAGCCGTAGGCGGAGAGCAGCATGCCTAATGCAAAAAATAGGCAAGACATCGGGTCGAGCTGATAGCGTTGCTCAAGTTGATGTTCTACATGCTGTAAGTTTTCTTCTTGCACGATTTTCATAGATATTATTTTCCGATGATCTATTTATCGTTAAATATTTAAATACGGCTATATTTTTAGCATAAAAAATTGATTAAATAAAGTACTAATTTTATTTTAAATATAATATCTGCCAATAATGAATTAATTCTGTGTTGATTTTTAAAATCCGCACCACTCAAGGCTTTCAGATTATCTACGGTGCTTGGTGCAGATGTTTGGGTTTTAAAATAACTTATCCACATATTCGATTTAAAATATGGCTGATTTTGAATTTATAATAAATTTAAAGCTGTGGATAACTACGTTTTTTTGAATTTAAAATGCTTAAATAAGCATCAATATATTCATACTAAGCTGTCATTAAAAAGTAAACATGTATTCTTTTCCGAATTGGTTTGATACTCTCTCCACCCATTGCTCTATTTTATCAGCTGTCATGACTTGAAAATCTCGCCAATAATATTTCATCTGCTTCCA
>NZ_VOYC01000017.1:0-93340 GCF_013420425.1 Acinetobacter sp. YH01007
GGCAGAAGTAGCACTGGATGAGCTAGAAGAAAAATGGGGCGAAAAATATGGTGTGGTCATTCAGTCATGGCGTACCAAATGGCATCTACTTTCCGCCTATTTCAAATACCCTAAAGCGATTAGGAAGCCGATTTACACCACCAATGCCGTTGAAGCCGTACATCGTCAATTCCGCAAACTAACCAAAACCAAAGGAGCTTTCCCCAATGAGGATAGTCTGATGAAATTACTGTATATTGGTATTCAACAGGCATCAGAAAAATGGACAATGCCTATTCAGGAATGGGGACAAACCATTACTCAATTATCCATTTACTTTGAAGGTCGATTAGATGATATAATTAAAATCTAGTCAAATTTACTGACACAGAACTTTGAACGCCCTCTAAATGAACGAAACATAGCTGTAGTTTCTTAGTTTTCCCACATTCCCATGTGGGATTTTTTTTGTCTAAAATTTAGACTAGCGCAGTATTTATTAAGATAAGTCATTATTTTTATGTACAAAAGTGACCTTTATTATAAAGATCAAAATAAGGTGCATATTCCTGCATAAACCTACCACCTATTCCTATTCGTTCCCTACCACTCATTCCTATTCCAAGTCGGCCACTTAGGGTTTATTCAGTAATAGAATTACAAGAAGAATGAACCTCATAAAAAGTATTCAAATGCCAATATTGCACAACAGCGCTACTTATATCATTTAGCGATGAACTGATTTACGATTACGTTCGATGATCGATTAAAAAATCGAACTTACACAAAATAATTTACAGGCTCTAAAATACGTTTAGTACTTTTAGCAGTATCAATAACAATACCACCACCTTTCTTCGCAACCGTTACCATCCCTGTACTAATCGCTGCTGAAAGACCATTGAGTGCTGTTGTCATCTCCTAATTTTGGTGGGTATTTAGCCTTATCGACTACAGCCCCTTAATTAATTACTTCAAGAAAATCATCTATTAAATTGAGTAAATCTAGACTTTTACATTTAGAAAAAATTACCTTATTTACAATGTTATCTTTGTATTCAAAAAAATGATCTTCATATAAAAACCAAGTAAAATAAATAGTATTATTATTCCTTGCTGCCCTTTTACTGAAATCATCAAAGGTTTCTTCTAAAGTGATTCTGTAATTCTCAGATAATAAACCTTTAGGATAGAAAAATTTTTTACAATTTTCATCATTTATCACATTGCTATAATAGTAATTATCATTTAGTAAGTTTTTTAGTGAATTTATAAAGCTAGTCACATAAGTAGGAGAGTCTAAAGTTCCTAGATACTCCCCCTCAATACATAAACGCAATGGGATGAAATTACTATTCTGATAATTTCCATCAAACTCTATAAAAACTTGATCGTTTCCAATTCTATTCATTTGCTATCTACCATTTTTATCAAGTCAGAAGGGACATCAGAAATCTTGATATTTCGTTCCTTTCCTGAGGACGTAATACCTTTTATCGAACCATTCCAATGGAAACTGCCATTACCATCATCTTGAAACCTATGATAAATGACCTTCCCATCTTTATTTTCAATTGCCCATCTATTTTTTGGATCACTATCAATTTTTACACTGTTTTCCCATAATTTTACATGATTGTCAGGAATTATTGCTTTAGTAGAGTTATAAGGCATATTTCCATCTTTCAAGTCATGATGTCCTGGATTTTCATAATATTGTGTTTCAACATTAATAACTTTATCTTTAGTTGATGGCTTGGTGCCTTCGACTATGTAATTACCAATAGTATTATTACTTTCGTCCTTATGTATGCCTAAAATCAGCAAAAAATCTATTTTTTAAATTCAGTAATATTAATAGGCTGATCTTTGACTAACTCAAGTACTCCTTCACCACCTTTAAAGTGAATAGATACACCATCATCATTGCTCAGTAAAATACCGCTACCAGATACAGCACGTTTTAAATGATAAACTGTGTCTGAATTATCTACCATTTCTGCAGTTTCAAAATTATCTGAAGATTTTAATTCAATGGTTAAATCTTGTGGGCCATTAAAATAAATAACTTGTGTTTCTGCAGGTGCATTACTTTGTACTTTTTCTTGGCTCACTTCATTATTTAAATTTGAGTTACATCCCATTAAACCGAATGCAAGTAATGTTGCCCCTAAAATATATTTCATTTTTGTACCTTTTCTAAAAAATTGAAGCAAACTTATACTAATGACTTTAACTTTTGATAAAAAGATGGAATTACACTTTTATACTAAATTTTACTGAAAGTAATGAAGCTAAAGTTGACTAAATAAATCAGGAATTGTCTTCTTTAAAAATTAATGCAAAAAAATATAGCAATATATGTTTCTTTAAATAAAACCTACATACACTCACATTCCTTGATCTTGAATTATTGTACGCTCATGTCATCTTAATTTTTGAATTTCAGCTATGAGTAAAAATAAAATGTACGATGCTCAGGTTTTACAGCAACAATATGAGCAATGGCATGATTTACATCGACAGATGCGAGAAGCGCAGCAAAAATGGCAAGCTGCAGAAAAGCTCTGGCAAGAATTACAGGCCTATTATCAAAGTGAACAATGGCTTGAGGACTATGAAAATGCGCCTGAACTTAGCTGCCGCGAAGGGGAATATTCTATATTATCGCAAGATACGCTATGGAATGCTTTAGAAGAGCGTCGCCAACATGCAATTGATTGGATGAAACTGAGTTTAAGTGTGATTGAGAATTAAACTTAATCCAAACTTACATCTAATTTATTTTGATCAATAAAACTATCATCACAGTTTTATTCAGTAAATTTACTGCATATTTAATCAGTTATGTTATTTTGAGTTGGTTTGAAGAAATTAAAAACGAGTATCAACATGAAAAAGTTATATAGTGTTTTGGCTGTTTTAAGTGTGGCAACTTTAGCTGCGTGTAGTAATCAGCCTATCAATGAACAAACTCAGGTGCCACAGACCATGCAAAATTGTGTCCCAGAATCTGCTGCGCAGTTAGTTGGTAAAACAGGTTTGACTGAAACACAAATTAAAGCGCTTACTCGAGCTGAAATTGTGAGAATGGTTACACCAGGTCAGCCTGTAACAATGGATTATCGTATGAATCGCGTCACTGTGGTGGTCGATCCGAAAACTAAAATTATTCTACAAGCTTCTTGCGGCTAAACAATTTTAAGAAATTTTCTCAATATTACCCTGAAAATTTGATCTGATTTTCAGGGTTTTTCGTTTTAATCAGCCAATCACTCAAAATTAAAGTACTACAGTGTTAATATATCGGTTGTCTTAAAATTTTAGATCAGGTTAGAAATGCACTTATTTATGTGTTTGAAAAATCAAGGAAATATACATTGATGCAAGCCTTGAATATATCGACACGTTTAGGTGGATTCTACTTTTTCTACTATGCAATTGTTGGGACGTTTTTGCCTTTTTGGAGCCTGTACTTAGAAGATCAAGGCTTTAATTATCAGGAAATTGGTGTTTTATCTTCCATTGCCATTTTAACGCGCTTTTTCGCGCCTTTTATTTGGGGATGGATTGCCGATAAATCAGGCAAACGGATGCTTTTGGTACGCATCGCAACTTGGATGGAAGCCAGCATTTGGTTGCTGATTTTTATTGTTCCGAATAGCTTTCAGTCTGTTGCATTACTCATGCTGATTTTTAGCTTTTTCCAAAATGCAATTTTGGCACAATTTGAAGGCGTGACTTTGTTTTGGTTGGGCGAGAAACGTGCAGAACTCTATGGCAAAGTGCGAAAATGGGGTTCTATAGGCTTTATTGTCGGGGTTTTTGGCATAGGTGCTATTTTAGAAATTATACCAATCTCCATGTTACCGATGTTGCTACTCAGTATTTCTTTACTGGCATTTCTATGGTCGTTCAGTATTCAAGAACCAAGCACCGCACCCATTGCACAAAAACAACTTGAACCCTTATTGCCCATTTTAAAGCGCCCAGTGGTCTATTCATTTTTTATTATTGAATTGATTTTGCTGTTTTCGCATGCACCATTTTATAGTTTTTATAGTAATTTTTTAAGTCAGGCAGGATTTAGCACAAGTCAGATCGGTTTATTGTGGTCTGTCGGGGTGGTTGCTGAAATCATTATGTTTGCCTATGCGAGTTTGTTTTTAAAGCGTTGGTCTTGGCGTTCACTGGTTGCCGTATGTTTAATTTTAACAGGCTTACGTTGGGTGATAATTGGTTTATTTCCATCCATATTTTTTGCACATTTTTTTGCACAAAGCATCCATGCCTTTAGTTTTGGATTATTTCATATCATTGCCATGCGGGTGATTTTTCAAAACTTTTCTGCAGGGCAACAAGGTCGTGGGCAAGCACTTTACAGTACCATGTGGGGTTTAGGTGTTGCACTGGGGAGTATTTTGGCAGGGCATTATTGGGATATTGTTTCAGGCGAATGGATTTTTATTTTTGCAGGATTATCTACACTCGTTGGTCTGTGTTTTATTTGGGGATTGCCAAAGCAATTAGAATCGCAGTCAATGTCGAGTGATACCAAAGCCTAGTTGGTAATAGCGTTCTTTTATCAAAAATAGAAGCAAGCAACGTTGGATTAGCATAGTTTGCTTGCTTCTTACTCATTGCTACATCAAATACGGATTTTAGCGTATTGATGCCACCACGGTTGAGCCGTTTCAAGTTGTGCAGCCAGTTGTAAAAGCACATCTTCACGTGCAAAAGGCGCAATAAACTGCGAACCCAATGGTAAGTTATCTTTATTCCAATACAATGGCACAGACATTGCTGGCAGCCCAGTAATATTGGCAAGTTGAGTAAATGGCACCCATTTTAGGTTTTCTTTGACAATGCGATCGACCAATTTACCTTGCGCTAACCAATGTGCTTTACCTGCATGTAATAGTGTTTTTAAAATTGGTTTTTGCCATGCAGGAGTTTTAACTTCGCCATTTTTTGGTGCAACTGAGGCAGTTGCAGGGATGAGGTATAAATCATAACGCTCAAAGAATTGATTCATTTGCGCGACATATACCCCCCAATTATTCAAATTACGAATGTAATCTACTGACGTGGTTTTTGCGCCAAAGGCAGCCAAAGCCAAAGAGTCGAGCTCAAAATTATCGGAATGATTTGGCAGGCGAGTTTGAATTTCAGCAATTAAATAAGCAAATTGGCTAAACCATGTGGTAATAAAATCTTTGGCCAATTGCATACCATCAATAGCCGGACGGTCTTCAACAACTTCATGCCCTAAAGATTCTAAAAGCTGTACGGTTTTTTGAATGGCATTGATCGCATCTTGTGAAACAGCTGTACCAATCGGAGATTGGGTCGAATATGCGATTCTTAATTTTTTTGGCGCTTGCTGAATTGCATCTAAATAACTGCGTTCAGGAGCTTCAATTTTGAAAAGTGAATGACCATCTGCGCCATGCGTTGCATCGAGCATTGCCGCACTGTCACGTACACTTTTACTTAAAATATGTTGCATCGCTGCACCATGCATGGCTTCACTGAGTTGTGGCCCCCACGGGGTGCGTCCACGACTTGGTTTTAAACCAAACAAACCACAGTAAGACGCAGGAATACGAATTGAACCACCGCCATCACTTGCCCCTGCAATCGGCACAATACCTGCCGCAACTGCAGACGCAGAACCACCAGAAGAACCACCACTATTGTGTTTCAAATTCCATGGATTTTTACATGCACCCCAAGCATCTGGCTCGGTTATCCCTTTAATCCCAAATTCAGGCGTGTTGGTACGTCCAAAGGTAACGATTCCGCTATTTTCCCAACGATTTACAATTTCTGCATTTTGTTCTGCAAGATGATGCGCACGTTTTAAACCCTGACAACCAAATGAAGTCGGATAGCCTGCATATTGTTGAAATAAGTCTTTGACTAAAAAGGGCACACCTGCAAATGGGCCTGTTAATTTTGTTTGTGTGCGCTGCCGTGCATGTTCATGCATAGGAATAATAATGGCATTTAATTGTGGATTGGTTTGTTCAGCACGTTGTAACGCAATATCTAATAATTCTGAGGCCTGAACATCCTTTTTGGCAACCAGCTCTGCCAAGCCTAAAGCATCATATTGGAGGTATTCTGCAAGTTTCATTTCAATCCTGAAAATCTGTATTGTCAAATTGATGTTGTATGCTATTTTTGTTTAAGAAGCAAGAATGACCCGATTACGACCTTGCATTTTTGCCTGATATAGCGCCTGATCTGCCTGAATAATTAAATCTTGTAAAGGGAGATTGGTGGGTAAGTGTGTATGTGACACGCCCATGCTTACTGTAAAATGAATGGGTTCAAGGTTTTCTAAATTTAACGCTTGATGTTCAATACACATACGAATACGTTCTGCAATGCGTTGAGTTTTATTTAAGTTATTATTGTTCAGCAAAATAATGAACTCTTCACCACCAATGCGACAAAATAAATCGTGATCACGTAAATTGCTTTTAACGATGTTAGAGAGATGTTGCAAAGCACGGTCACCGACATAATGCCCATATTGATCATTCATTTTTTTAAAATCGTCGATATCTAACATAATTAAAGACAATGAATGATTGTTTTTATGCTTTAAAGCTTTTTCGCTTAACTGAGTAAAACTACGGCGGTTCAGTGTTTCGGTTAAACTGTCATGATTTGCCAAATACAATACTTCTCTATACAACTGATTTCGGTTTTGGCTAATCACACATAAAATTAACGTGGCAAGACCTAAAATAATTAAACCCACACGAATAGAAATAATGGTGGTTAAATAACTCGAATTCACTTGATCTATAAACAAGCCTGTGACGCTGTGATACAGAGTTAAACAGACCAAGCTATTAATCAGTGCCAAATTAAAAAGTTGATAGCTGGCAGCTGCCCAAATTAATGCAGCCAATGGATACAACAATGCACCTGGTCCATAAAAAATATGGGTGCAGGCGATAGAGATCAGTAATGCAAAAAAGGGCAAGATATCCTGAATTTGAGTTTCTTTAGCATATTGATTATTTATAAGTTTTTTGAATTTAGACCAGCCTGGGGCAGCCAAAATTAAAGGTAAGACAATTACCGCATTTAAAATTTCACCAGACCACCAAGTAAAAAAATCAATCCAACGATTTTCTTTTAACATAAAGGTGTGCGGCAAATTTGGCAGCAGAAGAATGGCAAATAAAGCCCCAAAGAAACAGCCTAAAGTTACAGCAATAATATGTGGATATAGCTCTGACACATTATTATTGCTCGCTGGAAGTTTAGCGCGGGCAAAATTAAAGAAAAACAACCCACTAAAAACAGCTACAAAGTTGGAAAGCGTTAAACCTAGCGTCATCAGGAAAGTATTGTCTGTGACCAAATCGGCGCCCATATAGCCAAAAAAAGCACCCAAAATTCCACCAAAACTTTTTAAAGATGGAAAGCGAATGAGTAGCCCCAACAAGAGGGCGTTGCTTGGCCAAAAAAAAGAAAAGTAGCTAAGTGGGCGAGTAAAAATACCCAATAAACAAGAAAAAAATACCACAACGGCTAGCAGTCCAAAGGCAAATATTTGCTTTTGAGTCGAAGATATAGTTTGCGGTATGCTAAAGTTTTGCAAGTACTAAACTCACTTTTGCAATGGGTTGATAATTAAGAAAAAAACTTGAATGAGTGTGACGTTCACAACAGAAAGGCGATCATATCAAATAACCATTACCTACAAAGTCGATTAAATGTAAACTAAGTCACATTTTCGTTAAATAAAATTGTTGTCTTATGTTTATGCTTGCAGATTTGGATTAAAAATATGCTAAGTTGTCTAAACGGTTTATATCTTTAAATAAATGTATGAAAAAAATATATCTAACCACAGTTTTAAGCTTATGTTCTGTCTGCGCGATTGCGAATGAAAATACAACAATAGATTCAGCCAAGTTAACGCCAGTAGCAGCAGAAACGACCAATAAATTTCGTGTGGTGACCCGTCCAGAAATTGTGGGGCTGTGGGGCATGCAAATCCCAAATAATCGTAAATGTATTGAATATTACAACTTTAAAAGTAATAGCGATGTGGTGATTAAAAGCGGTCAAGAATGGTCTGCAGGTGTATATGATTATCAACCTTCACAAGACCCTGCAAATTCGTTACCGGCTTTAATTTTGCAAGTTAAATATGACAATAATGAAGTGGATTGTTCTGGATATCAGGAAGACCAAACAGGGGACATTTCACAATATTTTGTAAAATGGAAAAATGCGCACACCATTAATTTCTGTAGTAATGAAAAAGCAGAACAATGTTTTGCGACGTTGTACCGCGTCCTGCCTTAAACTTTTCATTATTTGGTCTATTAGAGATCTTTTATAAACTCGTACCCCTCATCCTGTAGCGCGTGTATTGATCATCTAGAGCGCTAAAGCACAAAAGTAGTGAATTTCAATCTTTCATTAGACGAATTATTGATGATCATTTTTCGAATCCAGAATCAATTAACAAGAGCGACACATTTTAGTGAGTTGAAAAGTTAGGTGAATTCTTAGAATCATTAGACTTTTTCAACCGGCAATGACCTTATTACATAAATTTGGAGCAAGCTGTGATTTAAAGGTTTGAGGAAATTTAAATATAATTAAAACATAGTGTTAGATATTTGTTTCAACAAAGCTCTTACAAATAAGACTTTATTTTCTCTTATTCATATACGAGTGTACGAGTGCATTTTAATTTAATGAAAATTTTATCGTCTTGCTGAAAATAAAAATGGCTACTGAGCCATGCAAGCATTTTGCGACACATGGCTCAGCAATAAATCCATAATTATGCCTCGTCAATTTCTAAAGGATTTAGACTTTGGACAGAACTTGCTTTAAATGGTGCAGCAATTTGCTTTAAATCTGAACCCGATGGGGCTTGATACACTTTTAAGCCAAACTCCGGAATAATTGCCAGCAAATGATCAAAAATATCGGATTGAATACTTTCATATTCTTTCCATGCAGTGGTTTTGGTAAAGGCATAAATTTCTAGTGGTAAACCTTCACTGCTTGGCTGTAGTTGACGAATAATCAATGACTGAGATTGATTAATGCCAGGATGCTGTTTCAGATAAAACTCAACATAGGCGCGGAAAGTCCCTAAATTGGTTAAACGGCGTTGGTTGTATTGTGATTGATTTGCTAACTGCTGATTAAACTGCTCAATTTCTTCATTTTTGCTATGTAAATATTGATCCAATAACAAAAACTCTTTAAGTTTGCTTTGTTCATGTTCAGTCATAAAGTGCACAGAACTTTGATCAATTAAAATGGCACGTTTAATACGTCGGGCACCAGCTTCCTGCATGCCACGCCAGTTTTTAAAGGTATCGGTAATGAGTTTATTGGTTGGAATAGTGGTCAGGGTTTTATCCCAGTTTTGCACGGTGACTGTATGTAATGACATATCAATGACATCACCATCGGCATTTAAAGAAGGCATTTCAATCCAGTCACCAATCCGTACCATATCGTAGGAAGAAATTTGTACCGAAGCCACTAGAGATAAAATGGTATTTTGGAAAACCAACATCAAAACAGCAGCCATCGCACCAAAACCTGCGAGTAAGGTAAACACATCTTTTTTCAGGAAAGTGCCTAAAATCATGAGGGCACAGACCACATAAATAATGAGTTTAACTAACTGCAAATAGCCCTTAATTGGCTTGTTGCGTGACTTAGGGTTGCGTTGATAGAACAGGTTAAAAATATTTAAAAATTCAGAAATTGCCAATGCAATGGTCAGGAATATAAAGGCTTGCGCACCCATTTGCACAAAGCTTTCTACTTTATCTGACAAATGCGGTACGGTGGTGATGCCGTTCATAATCACGACAGCTGGGACAATGTTGGCAATACGTCGGATGACACTATGCTGTGAAATAATTTCACTATTGGCAAAGGTCATTTTAGAAATCAGTTTGCGAATCCCGCGCACTACAATTTGCTTGGCAATAAAGTTGGCTAAAATTGCCAGTAGAATCACAATACTGAGTGAGGTCAGCATTTCTAACCAAGGGTATTGGTTATACCATTCCTGAATATTTTGAATAAAATTAAATTCTTGCAAAAGGTCCTCGCTTTAAGGTTGCTGATTTTCGTCTGCACGGCACTTAGAATTTTGGCCTGCAATTCACCTTAATTCTTCATTGATGTATGAAATTGTTAGATAGTGTATCGACTAAAGTTTAAATTTGAAGGCTGAGTAACTTTTTGCTACATTTCAATTATTTGTTTTTACTGAAAGTTTTCAATCAAGTTGCAGTCATAATAAAAAAGCCAGTACAGATACTGGCTTTGAATAGATACCTAGCATAAATATTTGCATAAATACTTGCGTGATCTACCACATTAAATCATCTGGAATCACATAGGCTGCGTATGGATCTTCTTCATCTGTCGTGGCTTCATTTTTCTCGGCATTATTGACAATAATAAAGCCTTCCATTTTGCTATTAATACGTTCAGCTAAAGCTTTAGGCAGGAACGCATAACTGTCATTTTCTTTGGCAATCACCAAACTACCTGCCACGAGTGCATTGTAAATTTGTTGATTGATATACACTTTTTTAATCTTGCCATCTAAAAACTGATAAGCCACTTCACCATCGGTATCACGAATTTTATGCTGCTGAATCATTTGCATAATTGCTGCTTTCAGTTCTTTTTCCTGTAAAGCGGCTTTCTTTTCTTGCTCAATAGCTTGGTCTTTGGCGAGTTTTTCTTGCTGTGCCTGTGCAATTTTGGCTTTCACTTCAGCATCTTTACTTTCACCTGTGCGCTGTTCGTGTAAGGTTTGTTTAGACAGTTTTTTTGCCTTTTTATTATCGACTAAACCCGCTTTGAGCAATTGTGCCTGTAGTGCATTTTTAACCATGATAATTTCCGAAACTTAATGTTGAAGATGTCGATAGCGAAAATAAATAATCCAATACACCAAACTCAAACTTAGGCTGAGTCCTGCAGGTACCAGAAAAGAATTCAGTTTAAATGTAGGATAAATGGCTGCAGCGAGTAATCCACCCACAAAGAAACCAATTAAAATCAGTAGGTGTAAAACAATACGTCTTTTTTCAACTTGTAAGCCCCGCACTCGATAACCGAGGGCTAAGCCTAAATCGGTCAATACCCCAGATAAATGTGTGGTGCGGATGATGGTGCCTTTATAGTAGCTGATCATGGCATTTTGTATGCCCATGGCAACTGACGCCCAAAGCAGGGCATAACGTGGGAAATAAGGCAATAATACCCAGCAGATTAAAATAAAAAAAGCCACCAAACTCATGGGAAAACCATAGCGACGCCCTAAGCGAAAATTGCTATTTCCTAAAATGACGCCGCTATAAAATGAGCCAATCACATAGCACAAAATCACCAGAAACAAGAAAATCATGGCTTCTGGTTTCCAGTCGATTAGCGCCATCGCCAAGATACTAACGTTACCAGTCATGTGCGAAACGGACTGGTGCAATACGGTCACCAATCCGAGTACGTTAATAATTCCAGCATTGACGGCTAGAAAAAAAGCACCAAATTGCACCCAAAGGGGTAAAGTTTGAAAAGGCATAATGGATGATTGCGTAAGTTTCCTAACGCATTGTATCTTAACTCAAACCACGGTCAACCGCAGTAGTAAATAGCACATCGGTAGATGAGTTAAGTGCAGTTTCGGTTGAATCTTGCAATACGCTAATGACCATACCAATTGCAACAACTTGCATGGCAATATCTGAAGAAATACCAAATAAGCCACACGCTACAGGAATCAGCAGTAACGAGCCGCCCGCAACGCCTGAAGCACCACAGGCCGACACCGTTGCAACCACAGATAAAATCAGCATGGTGCTAAAATCGACAGAAATTCCTAAAGTATTTACCGCAGCTAAGGTCAAAACGGTAATGGTGACCGATGCGCCTGCCATGTTAATTACTGCACCTAACGGAATTGCAACACTCGCGGTTGATTCCTGTACGCCTAAACGCTTGGCTAAGTCTAAATTGACAGGGATATTGGCTGCAGAACTACGGGTAAAGAAAGCAGTAATGCCACTTTCGCGTAAGCATTGAAAAACTAAAGGATAAGGATTGCTGCGGGTCACAAATGCCACCATGATTGGGTTGATGACCAACGCGACAAAGAACATCGTACCTAACAAGACTGCCAATAATTGAGCATAACTGGCTAAGGTGCTCAAGCCTGCATCGGCAAATGTCACGGCAACCAAGCCAAAAATACCGAAAGGCGCAAAGTTAATCACCAAGCGAATAACGCGATTGACTGCATTGGCTGCATCATTCAACAATGCTTTGGTGGACTCTGTAGCATGGCGGAAGGCAATCCCTAAAGCCACAGCCCAAGCCAAAATACCAATAAAGTTGGCTTCGGCAATGGCAACTACAGGGTTAGCAACAAAACTAAGTAAAAGATTTTTCAAAATTTCAGCAAGACTGCCCGGCGGGGTTAATTCTGACTGTGTTGCAACATCTAAAAATAATGTACTTGGGAAAAGCGTACTTGCAATAACTGCACTGAGCGCAGCCAAGAACATACCAATCGCATACATCAGCATAATCGGTTTGATATAAGCATTGCTGCTTCCAATTTTAAAATTGGCAATCGATGCCATGACCAAAATAAACACTAAAATTGGCGCAACAGACTTTAGGGCTTTAATAAATAAATCACCCAAAAGGCTTAAATAAGGCGCAGATTCTGGAAATAAAATTGCAACAGCCACACCGAGTACAATTGCAATCATAATTCGGGAGACTAAACTCAAACGCAAAAAAGCTGAAAACATACGAAAATAAGGTAAAAGAAAAGCGGCTATTTTATACTGAAATATCCATGTGCTTAAAAATAATTTTGATTTAAAAGTTAAGTCTATATTTTTAAAAGTGATATTTATTAAACTGTTTAAATTTCAGCAAGATAAAAGTACTCATTGATCAAAAAGTATGTGTGTTGAACATCCAGTTTTAAAGATAAAATTAAAGATCAATTTCTTGATCTTTAAGTCAGTTCAGGCGCAAGCTCTTGCATGGCTAAATAATGTGAAAAAAAAACTTTTCCATTTAAATGCTGCAAAAGTTTTGAGTGTTGTAATTTGTCCATTACCGGGCCTTTAATTTCAGAAAAATGCAGACAAATATTCAATTTTTTTAGTTCAAGATTTAAATCTTCCAGCATTTCGAGTGCGCTTAAATCAATACTGCTAATACTCGAACAATTCACCACTACATGCTTTAACTGAGGGTTTTGGCTGACTTGATTAATAAAAAAGCCTTTTAAAGTATTGGCATTTAAAAAGGTTAGATTTTCATCAATTCGCATGGATAGCACGTGTGGCGCGGTACGCACTTGATGCCGCTGAATATTACGAAAATGTTGTGTGCCTTCAAGTAAACCAATTACCGCAATATGTGGTCGGCTAATACGCCACAACATTAGAATAAAGGTGGACACAATCCCAATAATTAAACCTGTCGAAATATCAATGAATACAACACCAAAGAACGTCACCCACATGGCCAGACCATCGGCTTTGGAATAACGCCAAGTTTCTTTAAAAGATTGGAACTCGACCAGTTTCCAAATTGAAACAATAATGGTTGCAGCCAAAACAGCCAGTGGTAAGTCTTGGAAAAATCCCGTGAAGTATAAACTGACAATAACAATCACGATGGAGGTAAATACACCTGCCATTGGTGTTTTTGCACCTGCATCGGCATTGACCACGGTACGCGACAAACTGCCTGTGACGGGAAAAGAGGAGCTAACACCTGCGCCAAAATTGGCTAAACCGAGTGCAATCAGTTCCTGATTGCTATTTAAGTGACTACGTTGTTGTAAGGCGGTGGCTTGCGCAATAGACAGAGATTCCACAAAACTGATCATGGCAATCATGGCTGCGCCAGGAAGGAGTTGTAGAACAAGTTGTGCATTCCATTCAGGGAATTGAATAGGCGGAAATCCTGAAGGAATTTCTCCGACTGTTTTAATGCCGATTTGTTGCAAATGCAATGAATAAACCAAAGCAATTGAACCGATCACCAATACCAATGGCAAGGCTTTTAAGATAAAGCCGCTACCTCGAACACGCTCACGAATGGCATTACTGTTGATGATTTTAGGGGCATAAATTAGAAATAAAATGGCAGCAACACCCAAGAGCACGCTATAAAAATGGGTTTGTCCCATATATTTCCAAAAGCTGTATAAGAACCCAGGTAAGTTATTGGCTTTAAGGGGGATGTCTAACACAAATTTAAGCTGTCCAATCGCAATCATTAATGCAGAGGCAATAATGAAGCTTTTAATAACAGGATGGCTAATGAGTTGAATTAAAAAACCGAAGCGAAAAATCCCTAAAAGTAGCGAAATAATGCCGACCATCACAGCAAGTAAACAGGCTGCTTGAATATAAGCTGCCGAGCCGACTTCAAATAATGGATTGAGCGTCGCAAAGGTCATCATGGAAATAATGGCGACTGGGCCAATGGACAAGGTTGGACTGCCACCAACCAAGGCGTACATGATCATGGGGATCACGCTGGCATATAAACCCATGACAGGAGGTAAACCTGCAAGCATGGCATAAGCCATCCCTTGAGGTACAAGCATGGCAATGACGATAAACGCAGACAGCAGATCAGATTTCAATGTTTCTGCATTGTATTTTCGCAGCCATTGCCAAGCAGGCAGTACACGAGCCAAACGTGAATTGAAATCTGACATACTGAAATCTAAATCATAAATTTAGATATATTATGAACAAAAAATGCTAAGAAGTCTTTGAAATAGCAGGAGAGTATTCAAGTTTTATGGTGATGCCTGATAATACAGGCATTATCATTTAGTCCTGCGGGCAATAAAGTGCATATAGGGTATTAAGTACCTGCACCATTTTTTCATCTTTAATTGAATAAAAAATTTGCTTGCCATCACGGCGGGTATTCACCACATCACTTTTACGCAGCATCATTAATTGTTGCGATAAAGTAGGCTGATGAATTTGAGTTATTTCTTCAATTTGCGATACGTTTAATTCTTGTTGAGATAAATGACAAAGAATTAAAAGACGGTCACTATTCGCCAAAGATTTTAAAATTCCAACAACGGTATCCGCAGATTCACGCATTGATGTGATTTCAAGACCATCGTTCATTGTTTTATTCTCTTAATTTACAGCTAACCCAATATATATTAGGCGGGAGTGGAAGATAAATTATATAACATAAATCATTATTTATATATGAGAACAAGTATCATTTAAGAAAAGATATCAGCCAATCATAAATAATGGCCTGATATTCTAATCAAAAAATTGATAAAAAAGTGGCTGAGTTACAATAAAACCTATTTTTTCACCTGTTCAAAACTTTTTAATTCTTTCTCACTAAATTCACTCGATGCAGCTAATAACTCGTGAATTTCTGGGTTATACCAAGCAAAGTATTCAGACATTTTGGCACTAAAAGTATCATCTAGGCTTATCTGCGCAGCATTGTGTTGCAACAAGGCTTGCTGATCTAAACTGCTGATAAAACTTTTTAAGGTGGCACTATCAAAATAATATGCAGACTTAAATTGTGCAGAATCTGCAGCGCGTTGTAATACGGTTTTGGTCATTTTTTCCAAAACTTTCAGATTTAAAGGGATGTGTGCGCTATAACGCTGCAAAAGCCCTTGAATCAATACGAAATTATTTAAACTTGGTTTTGCCAGTTCAGCTAAGGCATAGAGTTCATGCTGTGTAGCTGGGTTCGGCTGTAATTGCAGATTTGCTTCTGTAACCCAATTTTGCTGAATAAAGTACGCCACAATTTTTTCGATTTCTTGAGAAAGTTCTTGCGCCGTCCATGCCAAGAAAAACTCTTGCTTCAAATATGGATAAATCGCCTGCAGTTTTTGCATTAAATCTGCGCATGATAATGCTAAATTTTGTTCATTAAACTGCTGCACAATTAATGCTACACACGCAGGCAAAATAAAGCAGTGCAAAATATTATTGCTAAAATAGCTCAATAAGATTTTTTGGCTTTCTGCGACTCGAATCTGTTCTACACCATCTTGGTTATAACGCTCAACTTGTTTAAGTTTTAGCGCATATTCAATAATTTCTTGTGGATTTAAACCCGTAATAATCATACGTGGGTCGTAGCACAATTGTTTGAGCAAACGTCGATATTGTTCAATTCGGGCGAGCAGCTCATCTTGTTTCAATGCATGCTGATCGGCATTTAATAAAATCAGAGAGATGAGGGCGATTGGGTTAATCACCACCGCTTTATTGATATTTTCCAAGATTGCATGCGCAGTATGATCTACCGTGTGAATCACAGAGGTCGGTAGTTCATCATTTATGTTCAGTTTTACATCGCGTGCTTGGTTGGCAGTTAAAACATCATCTAAAAATACAGGTTCGCCAAAGTTGACATAGACCTGACCAAAGACTTTTTCAATTTTACGGGCAGAGTTTAAAATACCCCATAAAGATTCGGCTTCTTTCGGTTTGCCGTTTAATTCATTTAAATAAGATGTGCCTTCAATCAGTTTTTCATAACCAAAATACGTTGGAATAAATGCAATTGGTTTGGTTGCTCCGCGTAAATGGCTTTGAATGGTCATCGACAACATGCCTTTTTTCGGCGGTAACAATAAACCTGTACGTGAGCGTCCACCTTCAATGAAGTATTCGAGTGGGGTGTTGCGTGACAATAAACTGTGTAAATATTCTTTAAATACCGAGGTGTATAATTCATTGCCGCTGAAAGTACGGCGAATAAAATACGCACCTGCACCACGCATTAATTGACCCACAATTGGTAAATTTAAATTAATACCTGCTGCAATATGCGGCACCATCAAGCCACGATTAAAAATCACATAAGACAGCAACAAATAGTCGATGTGGCTACGATGACAAGGGGTATAGACGATTTCATAGTCTTTGGCGAGTTCGCGTACCGTGTCAAAGTGATGCACTTCAATGCCATCATAGAGCTGTGTCCAAAGCTTGGTCAGTGCCAGTTCAGCAAAACGCAAAGTCGAATAAGAAAAGTCCGATACAATTTCAGTTAAATAGCTTTTAGCACGGTTTTCTGCTTCAAACATACTGACTTTTTGTTCGATACTTTCTTTACGAATAGCTTGTTGTACTGCTTCACTTTTCATCAACGCATGAATCAAATTACGGCGGTCAGATAAGTCTGGGCCTAAAATCGCTTCTTTGTGTTGATTAAAATTGTGTTCCAGATGTTGCTCAATAAAGTGCGCAGGCGATAAGTGTGGTTGTTGTTGTGTGGCTTGTTCAATAAGCTGACGTAAGGAAATTGCTTTATGAAACTCGATGTAGTTATCACGTGAATAGAGCGAAATATTAATGGTTTGTTTAAGCTTGTTTGGCGTAGACCATGCATCGGCAAATAATGCTTTAAACCAAGAGTCTTCGTATTCGGGTGAACGTCCCCAAAGTACAGTTACGGGAACTAACAACACATCATGTTCAGGATGTTGCTCTAAGGTTTCAATGAGTCGAATCAATTTAGCAGAGTAGTGATAAGCACTGTGCTGTGGGTTTTTCTCACGCAAGACCAAAATGGAATCGTCTTCCTGATGCTCGGCAATGTTTAAAGGCGCATACACAGAAGGTAAACCACGAGATTGCGTCTGCTGATCAATCAATACGGTATTGCTGAGAGAGGCATCTTGCAGCACATAACAAAATTGTGTTTTTTCAGAGCTTTGTGCAACACGATGTTCTAATTCTGCAGTCGTGCCTAATACTTGTGGCGTCACAATCTTATCTAAGATTTTTTTAGTGAAATTACGATAAAGCTGACTGTAACGTTTATTAGACATTGCATTCCCTACATTTTGTTATGTGTTGCTATTGTCAAAAAATAAATAGCAAATTTCAAACCCAAGTGCCGAGAAAATCGACAATTAAACTGAGGTCGTCATCTCTTTATTCTAATTCGCATTTTGTTGAAAGCTAATCATATTTTTGTATAAAACAATTTTCGTGAAACATCGGCAAAAATTTTATAAAAAGGTATGATAATTTAAATTTTGTTTATATAGATATAACTTAGGGAATAATCATGACCACAGATGCAGCTTTTTCAACACCAGCAAATTTAGGGATTGCCGTATATAGCAATAATGCAGAAGCGATTGGTAACACGCCATTGGTACGCATTAACCGTTTAATTTCTGGCGATGCAACGGTTTTAGCCAAAGTGGAAAGCCGTAACCCTGCATTTTCTGTGAAATGCCGTATTGGTGCTGCTTTAATTGCCGATGCTGAAAAACGTGGCGTGTTAAAAGCAGGTATGCATATTGTAGAACCGACCAGTGGTAATACAGGAATCGCTTTGGCATTTGTAGCTGCAGCAAAAGGTTATGAGATTACACTAACGATGCCTGCAAGCATGAGTATTGAGCGCCGTAAGGTGTTGAAAGCGTTGGGTGCAAATTTGGTGCTGACTGAGCCTGCAAAAGGTATGAAAGGCGCGGTGGATGAAGCAGAGCGTTTGGCAACCGAACATCCTGAAACTTATTATTTGCCGCAGCAGTTTAATAACCCTGCCAATCCGCAAATTCATGAAGAAACCACAGGCCCAGAAATTTGGGCAGCAACAGGCGGCAAGGTCGATATTCTTGTTGCAGGTGTAGGTACAGGCGGTACGATTTCTGGTATTTCGCGTTATTTCAAAAAGGTAAAAGGTCAGGCATTGCATACTGTTGCAGTCGAGCCTGCTGAATCTCCAATTATCGCTCAGGCCAAGCGTGGTGAAGCCATTACGCCTGCACCACATAAAATTCAGGGGATTGGCGCTAACTTTATTCCAAAAAACCTAGATTTAGATTTGGTGGATGAAGTGATTGCGATTGAAAGTGCTGAAGCAATTGACTGGGCGCGTAAAACAGCAACCCAAGAAGGTATTTTAGTCGGTATTTCAAGTGGTGCAGCAATGGCTGCTGCTGCAAAATTGGCGGCACGTCCTGAAAATGCAGATAAAAATATTGTGGTGATTTTACCTGACAGTGGTGAGCGTTATTTATCTTCAGTATTATTTGAAGATATTAGTGCAGAATGATGTGTCTTTAGACAGTCAAAAGAATTTGAAAAATCCCAAAGTTTGAACTTTGGGATTTTTTATTTAGAGAATAAATTTATGAGGTGAGTTAATACGTTCTGAAAAGCAAATTTCTTTCTACTTAGACGCTAATATTTAGCGGGATCAGCAATGAATCCAACGAAGCTAACTATGTAAAAATCAAACAATCGCAGATACTTTATCTGGCGTCATCAGTGCTTGATTAATATATAGCTTGATTAAGCGTTCACGTGACCCAATAGCTTTTTGATAATGGGTAGAATTGAGTAATAACGACGCACCATAAGTTACTGTCCAAATATAAGACAGATAATCACGGATCGACATCGCGCTGTTAAAGGACTCTAAATAGGCTTGGGTGATGTCCTTAATTTCTAAAATACGCTGCTCACGAATATCGTATAACTGTTCAAACAATTCATTTAGTTTACGTTCATTATTGGTTAAGCGTTCTTCAATCGAGTGCAGCAAAATCGTACGGTTGGAATTAAGCATGTTATACAGCATGTACTGCGAAACATAAGTTTGAAAGTTATGGTGATACTGTTTGGAAATATCCAATAAACGCTGTTCATTTAAAATAATTAACTCTAAATAGAGCTGATTTTTACTTTTGAAATATTTATAAATTGTGCCTTTGGCAATATCTAACTCTGCAGCCAACTCACTTAATGTAATATCATTATGATTTTCCAGTAATAAAACCTCAGCCATTGCCAAAATTTTCTCTTTACGACGTCGGAAATTTTCTTGGCGTAGAGTCGTCATCAATCAATATTCCAATTACAACCAATTAAGCATGTTGGAGTCTAGTGCAGTTTGAGCAACTTGAAAATAGCACCAAGGTCTTGAAAAGGTAAGTTTTAACGTATGTTCATCAGTGAACCAATGAATTTAAAAAATATCATGTGAAAAATAGCACAATCCATAAGCCAAATCGGTTGTCAATAAAACTGAACCAAACAGGTCATTTTAGTGAAATAAAATTGGATTTCTAAAACTTTTATTCTATTTTTCATAAGCAAGGCCTAAAAGTCTAAGATCAATCAAGCATAGCAATTCAGCACTTTGCGAGATTGCAATGCTCATCTTTTGATTTACATTTAACGTGAATTACTTGCTAACTCACAGGGATGTTATTTGTAATTTTAAAAAGCATGGCTTTTACGGTAATCACTTTAAAAAGACGGTAATAAGGGACTAAAAATGATTGTAATTGTAGATGCTGTACGTACCGCAATGGGCGGCTTTCAAGGTTCACTGGCAAGTTGTATAGCACCCGATTTAGGCGCGGTTGCAATTCAACACGCAGTTGCACGTGCAGGTTTAAGTGGGACTGACATTGATGAAGTAATTTTTGGTTGTGTATTGCCTGCAGGTTTGAAGCAAGGCCCTGCACGTCAGGCGATGCGTCAAGCGGGTTTACCCGATAGTACAGGTGCAACCACCATCAATAAAATTTGTGGCTCTGGCATGAAAGCTGTTATGCAGGCAGCCGATGCTATTCAGGCAGGTTCAGCGCAGATTGTGGTCGCTGGCGGTATGGAATCTATGTCGAATGCGCCGTATTTGCTAGATAAAGCACGTGCAGGTTTCCGTATGGGACACGGCAAAGTCACAGACCACATGTTTCAGGAAGGTTTAGAAGATGCTGAAACAGGCTTGTCGATGGGCGTGCTGGCGCAAGACATGGCAGACAAGAAAAACTATACCCGTGAGCAGCAGGATGAATACGCAATTCGCTCTTTAAACCGCGCGGTAGAAGCCATTCAAAACGGTTATTTTAAAAATGAAATCGTGCCTGTCACTGTTCATTCACGTAAAGGTGATGTGATTGTCGATCAGGATGAACAACCGTTAAATGCCAAAGTCGATAAAATTAGCAGTTTGCGTCCCGCATTTAAAAAAGATGGCACGATTACAGCCGCCAATGCCAGCTCTATTTCAGATGGCGCATCTGCTCTGGTGATTACATCAGATGTGGTTGCGGCAGAGCGT
This sequence comes from Acinetobacter sp. YH01007, assembly GCF_013420425.1. NCBI lineage: Bacteria > Pseudomonadati > Pseudomonadota > Gammaproteobacteria > Moraxellales > Moraxellaceae > Acinetobacter > Acinetobacter sp. YH01007. The sequence goes on from NZ_VOYC01000017.1 coordinate 21,145, forward strand.
GGCTTAAAACCGCTTGCAAAAGTTGTGGCATACGCGACACATTCACAACATCCTTCTGAGTTTACTCTTGCTCCTGTAGGGGCGATTCAAAAAGTGCTAGATAAAGCAGGGTGGTCGGTTGCCGATGTAGATTTGTGGGAAATTAATGAAGCCTTTGCCATGGTAACCATGCTTGCGATAGATGCTTTTGATTTAGACCCTGCCAAAGTGAATATTCAGGGTGGTGCATGTGCTTTGGGGCATCCTCTAGGTTCTTCAGGTTCACGTATTATTGTGACGCTCATTCATGCATTGCAACGTATAGGCGCGAAAAAAGGCGTGGCATCTTTATGTATTGGCGGTGGTGAAGCCACAGCGATTGCGGTGGAGTTAGTTTAAGTCCAGCTCGTCTAACTGCAGATTCATCTATAAAAAATAGAGTTCTCGAAAGAACTCTATTTTTTTAACTTTTAACTTATTAACAATAACAATGAAGTTTTATGCTTGGATAAACTGCTTCACTGCTTGGTTAAATTCATTTGGCAATTCTACGTTAGAAATGTGCGATGCATTGATTTCAAACAATTGGCTATTGGCAATACGTTCAACCATAAATTGACCATCGACAACTGTTGTCACAGGGTCTTGCTGACCTGCAACCACTAAAACAGGCACAGTGATGTCTTTAAGTTGTTCACGTACATCCGCTTTAGCCAAAGCTTCGCAACAGCTCGCATAACCTTCGGCGCTGCCAGCTGCCAAGTCGTTTTGAAGATTGTTGACCACTGTCGCGTTGCTTTGGATAAAGGGTTCAGTAAACCAGCGTGATGCTGCAGTCGAAGCAATCGGTTGTAAACCTTGTTCACGTACCAATGCGGCACGGTCATTCCAAGCCTGTTCTTGACCAATTTTTGCCGCAGTATTACACACCACCACCTGATTAAAACGTTCAGGGCGATGAATCGCTAACCATTGACCTGTTAAACCGCCCATAGAAATACCACAGAATGCCGCTTTTTCAACATTTAAGTGATCGAGTAGATTTACAACATCTTGACCCAATTGATCAATGCTATATGGACCTTGCGGAGCTGATGATGCACCGTGACCACGTGTGTCGTAGCAAATTACAAAAAAGTCTTGCTGGAAAAAATCAATCTGTGCTTGCCACATTTTGAAGTTTGTACCCAGCGAGTTTGAAAAAATCAGTGCAGGTTTTGTAGCATCACCAAAAGTTTGGTAATTGATTTGCGCATCATTTGAGGTAAAAGTTGGCATTTTTTTTAAATCCTTAATCTTATAAATCCCCCTAAATCCCCCTTTATGAAAGGGGAACTTTTAATGAGGATTAAACACGTTCAATAATCAAAGCAATACCTTGACCAACACCAATACACATTGAACATAAACCGTATTTACCGCCAGTTTGTTCAAGTTGGTTCAGTGCTGTAGTGACTAAACGCGCACCAGATGCACCAAGTGGGTGACCTAAAGCAATTGCACCACCGTTTGGATTGACTTTCTCTGAACCATCTTCAATGCCTAAGTCACGAGTACATGCTAATGCTTGTGCAGCAAAGGCTTCGTTCAGTTCAATCACGTCCATTTGTTCAATGGTCAAACCTGTTTGTGCCAACAATTTTTTGATTGCAGGCGCAGGACCAAAGCCCATAATACGTGGTTCAACACCAACAACAGTTGAAGCAATGATTTTGGCACGTGGTTTTAAGCCGTGTTGTGCAACCGCTTCTTCAGAAGCAATCAGTAGGGCAGCCGCACCATCGTTAATACCTGACGCGTTACCTGCAGTCACAGTACCGTCTGCTTTTACCACTGGCTTTAATTTTGCCAATGCTTCTGCTGTGGTTGATGCACGTGGATGTTCGTCTGCAGCAACAACGACAGGCTCGCCTTTACGTTGTGGAATTTCCACTGCAATAATTTCTTTGTCAAAGAAACCGCGTGCTTGTGCAGCAGCAGTACGTTGTTGGCTGGTTAGAGCAAACAAGTCTTGATCGGCACGGTTAATATTGAACTGTTCCGCTACATTTTCAGCAGTTTGCGGCATAGTTTCTACGCCGTACATTTCTTTGAGTTTCGGGTTAATGAAACGCCAGCCCATTGTGGTGTCTTCAATTTTTTGACTACGACCATAAGCAGATTCTGATTTACCCATCACAAATGGAGCGCGGCTCATTGATTCAACACCACCTGCAATAATCAGGTTTGCTTCACCTGCTTTAATTGCACGTGCGGCCATTGCAATTGCGTCTAGCGATGAACCACATAAACGGTTTACAGTGGTTGCTGGCACTTGGTACGGTAAACCTGCTAAAAGTGCAGACATACGACCCACGTTACGGTTGTCTTCACCTGCTTGGTTGGCACAGCCGTAAATCACGTCATCAACTTGTTCCCAGTTTACAGATGGATTGCGTTGCATAAGTGCTTTGATCGGTAATGCGCCTAAGTCATCAGCACGGACTGGAGCTAAACCACCTGCATAACGACCAAATGGGGTACGGATGGCATCGACGATATATGCGTTTTTCATATTTTATTTTCCAAATATCTTAATCTCTCCCAACCTCCCTTTAAAAAAGGGAGGAGATTCCCACCTAAAATTACTTGATGGAAGTCCCCCTTTGAAAAAGGGGGATTTAGGGGGATTAAAAATTATATTTAAAGACGATTAAGCCTGAGTCGCATCAATCAGCTTTGCACCAGTCAATGACTGTAATTCTTCAAAGCTCAAGCCTTCAACTTTTTCAAGAACTTTCATGCCTTCAGGAGTTACGTCAATCACACATAAGTCAGTGTAAATGCGGTCTACACATTTCAAGCCAGTTGCTGGGTAAGTCAATTCAGCCACGATTTTTGGTTCACCTTTTTTGGTGACGTGATCGGTTGTGATAAAGACTTTTTTCGCACCAACGGCTAAGTCCATTGCGCCACCAACAGCAGGAATCGCATCTGGCGCACCTGTGTGCCAGTTTGCCAAGTCGCCATTTTCAGCCACTTGGAATGCACCCAATACTGCGATGTCTAAGTGACCGCCACGCATCATGGCAAAAGAGTCACCATGATGGAAGAATGAGCCGCCTGTTAGCATGGTCACGAATTCTTTACCTGCGTTGATTAACTCAGGGTCTTCTTCACCTGCAGGAGGTGGTGGACCGAAAGCCAATAAACCGTTTTCAGAGTGTAAGAATACGTCTTTGTCTGAAGGCAGGTAGTTTGAAATTTTAGTTGGTAAGCCAATGCCGAGGTTGACATAAGCACCGTCTGGAATGTCTTGTGCCACACGTTCAGCGATTTGATCACGTGTTAATTTGGTATAGCTCATGATGTTCTCCTTCACGTGACAGTTATGCAGATTGTTCAGGTTGTTTTGCGCCAACGGCAACAACGTGCTGAACGAAAATACCCGGAGTGATGATGTGTTCAGGATCTAACGCGCCTAACTCAACCACTTCAGAAACCTGTGCAATTGTCACATCGGCAGCCATCGCCATGATTGGGCCAAAGTTACGTGCAGATTTACGGTACACCAAGTTACCCCAACGGTCGCCTTGCTGTGCTTTAATTAAAGCAAAGTCTGCGCGGATTGGGTTTTCTAGTACGTAGTCTTTACCTTCATAATTTAAGGTTGGTTTGCCTTCTGCAAGTAAAGTACCAAAACCTGTAGGGGTATAGATTGGACCTAGACCCATACCTGCAGCCTGAATACGGCATGCCAAGTTACCTTGCGGCACCAGTTCAAGCTCGATTTTGCCTGCGCGGTAAAGTTCATCAAATACCCAAGAGTCAGACTGACGTGGGAATGAACAGATAATTTTACGTACCGCGCCAGCTTTTAGCAGTTTCGCTAAACCGTAGTCACCATTACCTGCGTTGTTGTTTACAATAATTAAATCTTTGATGCCAAGTTCAATCAAACCATCAATGAGTTCCGCTGGCTGACCTGCGGTACCAAAACCACCAATCATGATGGTTGAACCATCTTTAATTTGCGAAAGGACTTCTGTTAAAGAAGTTTGACTTTTATCAATCATAATGTGTCCTAGACAATTGCCTGTCCATTAACTTTTGGAACTTTGAGTTGAAGGTAGGGGTGCTGCTGAGCTGTCGCGTTTGGTTAATACCCAATGTGCGATCAAACCAATACAGATACCCCAAAATACAGAACTTAGCCCTAAAAACTGCATGCCAGAGGCGGTTGCTAAAAAGGTGATGAGGGCTGCATCACGCTGTGATTCTTTACTCATTGCAACTGAAATATTGGTGGCAATTGCACCTAAAAGTGCAAGTCCAGCCAACGCTGCAATCAGTTCTTTGGGCAATAGGCTAAATAGCATGACGATGCTACCCGCAAATAACCCACCTAAAATATAGAAAATACCGTTTGCAACACCTGCAATATATCGCTTTTCTTTCAGTTCGTGCGCATCTTTACCTAAGCATAATGCTGCAGTAATAGAGGCAAGTACAATGGTAATTCCTCCTACACATGCAACGGCAAGAGAAGCGATACTGGTCGCACTAATAATAGGCTTAGCAGGCATGTCATAACCGCTAATTTTAATAATTGCCATGCCCGGTAAAAACTGTCCAGACAAGCTGACTAAAATTAAAGGTAATGCCAAGTTTAAGGTTGAATTCCACGTCCATTCAGGAACAATAAACTGTGGAATTGCCAAACTAAAATTGGTGGTGACAGGGTTAATTTTACCGAGCATTAAGCTGAGTATAATGCCTGCAGCAAGCACCCAAATCATGGCATAACGTGGACTAAAACGCTTTGCCAATAAAAATACCGCTAGCATCCCAAATACAATGTATGGCAGGGTATCGGTTGCAGTAAATAAGCCTAAGCCAAATTGAACCAAAATACCTGCCATCATGCCTGCTGCGACTTCTTGCGGAATCCAAGACAGGAGTTTGTCAAAATAACCTGTGATTCCAATCAAAAAAATCACCACAGCAGAGGTGATGTAGGCTGCAACTGCTTCATTTAGGGTAATATCGGGAAACAGTGTGACCAGCAATGCGGTACCGGGTGCAGACCAAGCGGTGACCACAGGCACTTTGTATTTAATGGACAAAAAGATACCTGCGACAGCAGCACCAATAGAAATTCCCCAAATCCATGAAATCATCATATCTGGGGAAACTTGGGCTTGCTGTGCCGCTTGGAAAAAGATGATCAATGGCCCTGAATAGGAGATCAGCACTGCTAAGAATCCTGCAACAGTGGCTGAAATTGACCAGTCATTTTTTAAAGTTTGGAACAGGTGACTCATTGACGATTTGCCTCCTTGCGTCAAGCAATGATCCTGTTGAAGTTGGTCATGATCTTGGCTTAGCCCTGATCACCACCACCTACAGGTACAACGGTACCTGTCATGTACGATGACTCATCAGAAGCAAGGAACAGAATCGCATTCACTTGTTCCTGAATGGTGCCATAGCGACCCAAGAAGGTACGATCAATGGTTTGATCGACCACTTGTTGCATCCACTCTTTTTCAGATTCTGAAAGTGGGTTGGCATTACGTGGCACTTTACGTGGTGGCGCTTCTGTACCGCCAGTTGCAATAGCATTCACACGAATACCATCTTTGGCATGTTCAAAGGCGAGGGAAGCGGTTAAACCGTTTACACCACCTTTAGACGCCGAATATGGCACGCGGTTAATACCACGTGTTGCAATTGAAGATACGTTTACAATGGTACCTTTCTGGTTTTTCACCATTTCAGGCAATACTGCGCGGCAGCACCACATAGTAGGGAACAATGAACGATTCACTTCTTTGATAATTTCTTCTTCAGAAAATTCTTCAAAAGGTTTCATCCAAATTGCACCGCCTACGTTGTTGATGAGCACATCAACACGACCATAGGTTTCAAGTGCTTTAGCAACCACAGATTCTGCACCTGCAAAAGTTTCAAGGTTGGCTTTTACGGTTACTGCATCGCCACCGTGTTCTTCAATTTCGGCCAACACTTCTTCTACATAGGGAGAAAGGTCTGCCATAACCACTTGGGCACCTTCACTCGCCACTTGTAAAGCCACACCGCGACCAATGCCTTGAGCGGCACCAGTCACGATTACAACTTTGTTTTCAAATCTTTTTGTGCGATTCATTGTATTCTCCGACTATGTTTCTAGACTGTATAACAAACTTAGTTGGCAGAGAATTTTTCAAATAGGAAGCTTGCAGGTTTAACACCTTCTGCATCTAACCAGCCACGTACCGCTTCTACCATTGGCACTGGACCACATAGGTAGATGTCTACATCACCACCGTTGAGCCATTCGTTTTCGATATGGCCAGTCACGTAACCTTTACGCTCGTGTGCAGATTCTGGATTTGCCACTACAGTGCGGTACTCGAACCAAGAGAATTTTTCTTGTAGTTCGTTTAATTTTTCAATTGCAACCAAGTCAAAGTCATTGGTCACACCAAAAACTAAACGTACAGGGTGCTCAGAACCTTTTTCTTCAAGTACTTGCAGCATAGACATAAATGGTGCGATACCTGTACCACCTGCTAACATCACTACAGGGCGTGCTACATTACGTAAGTAGAAGCTACCAAATGGACCCGTAAAGGTCATTTTGTCGCCAGCTTTGGCATTTTGGCTTAAGAATTCGCTCATTTTGCCGTTTGGTACGTTACGTACTACAAAACCAGTTAAGCGGTTACCAGGCTTAGAGCTGAAAGAATATGAACGGGTTTCTGTTGTACCAGGAATACCCACATTCACGTATTGACCTGCAAGGAAGTGAATGTCTGGTTGACCTTCATCTAACTGAATGTCAAAAGTAATGGTCGAGTCAGATAAGTTTTCGACACGAGCCAAAGTACCTTCAAATGCATGAATTTCAGTTTTACATACATCAGAAGTTGCTTGAATTTGGAATACTGCGTCAGAAGTTGGTTTACATTGGCATGCAAGAATGTAGCCTTGTTCAGCTTCTTCTGGTGTCAATGCATCTTCAATATAAGTTTCTTCAGGCATGTCATACGAACCTGATTCACAAAACGCACGGCACGTTCCACATGCACCGTCACGGCAGTCCAAAGGAATATTGATCTTTTGACGGTAAGCTGCGTCTGACAGTGTTTCACCATCTGTAACAGAAATAAAACGTGTAACGCCATCTTCAAATTGAAGTGCAACATTGTGGTTTGACATGGCTGAATATCCTATATAAATCTTTGAAACTAGACCTTTCAGCCAAGATTCCATCTGGCTGAAAGGTTTTTACCTTGCTGTAAATGAATACAGTCTTAGAGGTGATAAATGTCGATTACTTGGTTGATGTAATCGTTTTTCAGCACCACGTACTTGCTTAAAATTTGTGGTTTGTCGCCAGAAAAGTCGATTTCGTAGCGTGACATACCAAAGTAGCTGTAGTTGGTTTTGTAACGGAAACTCAAGGTGTTCCAGTTAAAACGTACAGTCACTTTATTGCCATCACGTTCAACAATTTCAATGTTGTTGATGTTGTGGCTCGTACGTGTGTCTGGCATGGTTGCAGACGAACGTTCAGTTTTGATACGGAACACACGGTCTTCCAAACCTTGACGGTCTGGGTAGTAAATCAAAGATATTTCAGACTGTGGATCTGTGGTTAATTGGTCATCGTCATCCCAAGCTGGCATCCAGAAAGAAGCAGTAGGAGCGTAGCACTGTAACCACTCATCCCATTGCTCATCATCTAAAAAGCGAGCTTCTTGATAAAGGAACTGCGCAACTTTTTCTAAAGTGATGTCGCTCATGCGTTTTCTCCTTCAGTAGATGCCGCAATTTCTTTTTCAGTTGCGATGCCTTGTTTGATGAGTTCTAACCAGTGTTGGTGCTGAGCAAGGTATAAACCTTCGTCTTCAGTTTTAATACCTGAAAGTTTTGGTTTTAAACCGATTTCGTTTGCAGCATCGTCTGGACCTTGGATCCAATGCTTAGAACCACGGCACATATCGTTCCACTCAAGTGCGATACCTGCGTAGCCAACTTGACATGCACGGAATTCTTCAAGATCGTCTGGTGTAGCCATACCTGATGCGTTAAAGAAGTCTTCGTACTGACGAATACGGCGTGCGCGTGCTTCTGGCTCTTCACCTACAGGTGCGATACAGTAAATTGTCACTTCAGTCTTATCGACAGAAAGAGGACGTAACACACGAATTTGTGAACCGAACTGATCCATGAAGTACACGTTTGGATAGATACACAAGTTACGTGAACGCTCGATCATCCATTTCGCCATTGCTTCACCGAATTGCTCGGTGTATTCATCTTTCTTGGCAAAGTTAGGACGGTCTTCTGGGTTAGCCCATTGAGTCCAAAGGAGCATGTGACCATTTTCAAAGCCGTAAGAACCACCGCCTTGTTTGCCCCATGAACCTGCGCTCATTGCACGGATGTTATCGCCAGCTTCTTTTTCTTTACGTTGCTGAGTTGTTGCAGCGTAGTTCCAGTGTACTGCAGACACGTGGTAACCATCGGCACCGTTTTCAGCAGTTAACTTCCAGTTACCTTCATAGGTGTAAGTCGAAGAACCACGTAAAACTTCAAGACCTTGTTGAGATTGACCCACAATCATGTCAATGATTTTAGTCGCTTCGCCTAGGTATTCTTCTAAAGAAGGAACATCTGGGTTTAAGCTACCAAACAAGAAACCTTTATAGCTTTCAAAGCGGGCAACTTTTTTCAAGTCGTGTGAACCGTCTTTGTTAAAGCAATCTGAATAACCTGCATCTGCTGGGTCTTTCACTTTTAACAACTTACCAGAGTTGTTGAAAGTCCAACCGTGGAATGGGCAAGTATAAGTTGCTTTGTTACCACGCTTGTAACGACATAATTGTGCACCACGGTGTGAACACGAGTTGATCATGGCATTCAATTCGCCATTGCGGTTACGCGCAATGATGATTGGCTGACGACCAATGTAAGTGGTGTAGTAGTCATTGTTGTTTGGAATTTGGCTTTCATGTGCCAAATAAACCCAGTTGCCTTCAAAAATGTATTTCATTTCTAGGTCAAACAGGGCTTGGTCTGTGAATACTGAACGGTGTAATTTAAATTCACCAGATTCAAAATCATCAACCAATAATTCGTCAATACGGTCTAAGTGGCTAGTATTGATAACAGGAATACGAGGCATGTCCTTTCTCCGACTTTCCAAGGAGGGCAGTCATCGGGATGGGGCAACGACCACATCCCGATTCCATTTCAAATTATGCGCTTGCGCGGCGACGTTCAACTTCAGTAGAAGGAACGCCAGCTTGATCTTTCTGAAGAACAATGTTGAACTGGATGTGTTTGAAAGGACCTTTCAGACCACGTTTTGCAATTTCAGCTTCATCAGTCACGTCAACCGCAGTTGCCACCAGACCTTCACGAGTCGCGAATGCAAAGTCATCCCACAGGTATTGGTCGCCTTCAATATTGAATTGAGTAGTCAGCTTGCGGTAACCTGGTGCAGATACGAAGTAATGTACGTGCGATGGACGGTTACCGTGACGGCCTAGCTTGTCCAGTACAAACTGAGTTGTACCTTCTGGAGGGCAGCCATAACCCACTGGCATTGTCGTCAATGCAGTATATTGACCATCGGCAGCGGTAATGATGCTGCGACGCAGGTTAAAGTCTGACTGTGACTTGTCAAAGAATGAGTAGTTGCCTAGGCTGTTGGCATGCCAGATTTCAACTTTAGCACCTTCAACACGGTTGCCGTCAGTATCAGTCACTGTACCTTCAATGATCAGCGTCGGGATTTTGCCTTCTTCAGAACCATCGTCCATACGCGCAAAGCTTACTGTTTCAGGTGCGCCAGAGACATAAAGTGGACCTTCAATCGTACGTGGCGTACCGCCAGTAATGCCTGCTTTAGCATCCGCTTCATCAGCACGTAAGTCTAGGTAGTGTTCCAGACCCAAACCTGCAGCCAATAAACCTAATTCGTTCGCTTGACCGGCATCAGTAAAGTATTCCAGACCTTTCCACAGTTCTGACTGAGAAATATCAAGATCTTCGATCGCTTGGAAAAGGTCACCCAATAAACGCACAACAACTTGTTGTACACGTTCATCTACAGGGCCTGTCGCTGTATCAACGTTCATTTGCTTAACTAATGCATCAATTTCTTGGCGATTCATTTTCATTCTCCTTGGAGGTGTGCTTTGGTGGCGAATATCTCTGGACTAAAAACGAGATAATTGGCTGCCACTTTCCTTGTTTACTTGGTTTGCTAAATGTTTACTTTGGTGCTGGAGTAAGGTGCTTACTCCAGTTTCCGAATTAAATCAGGTGTCATCTTCACGAATTGATGAAGGGTGGCGGTTCAATGCCATCACTTCAATATTCATGTAAGGGTAGAGCGGAAGACCTTGCAGAATGTTGTGCAGTTCTTCATTGCTCTCAACATCAAAAATACTGATGTTTGAATACTGGCCAGTAATACGCCAAATATGACGCCATTTACCTTGACGCTGTAATTCCTGCGAATATGCTTTTTCAACGGCTTTAATTTCGTTAGCAGTTTCTGCTGGCATATCCAATGGAATGTTTACATCCATACGTACGTGGAAAAGCATGGGTTTCTCCTAATTACTGACGACGCAAGTTGTCAATTTTGTCTTCATCCAACTCAATACCTAAACCTGCACCTGTTGGAAGGTGTAATTCAAAGTCTTGGTACTGAAGTGGAGTTTTTAAAATTTCTTCGGTCAGCAATAACGGACCAAATAATTCTGTGCCATAAGCTAAATTCTGGAAGGTCGAGAACACATGCGCAGATGCAATCGTGCCGACAGGGCCTTCAAGCATTGTGCCGCCATATAGGTCGATGCCTGCCAACTGTGCAATTGTTGCAACTTCACAACCTTCGATTAGACCCGCAGATTGGGCAACTTTAACTGCAAATACAGATGCAGCATTACGTTTTGCCAATTGATAAGCGCTTTGTGGGCCCATCAATGATTCATCTGCCATGATGGCAATATCAAATTTACGTGTTAAACGCTCCATGGCATCAATGTTGTCAATTGCACATGGTTGTTCAATTAAATCGACACCACCATCTTGTAAAAGCTGGATGCCTTTAATTGCTTCAAGTTCTGACCAAGCACGGTTTACGTCTACACGAATAGAAACGTCTTTACCCAATGCTTGTTTGATTGCCAATACGTGTTCTACATCTTGCTCTACTGGGCGTGAACCGATTTTGAGCTTGAATGTGTTGTGGCGTTTAGCCGCAATCATTTTTTGTGCTTCAGCGATGTCTTTTTCTGTATCGCCAGATGCAAGTACCCATAACACAGGAACCGAGTTGCGTAGGCGACCACCTAAAATTTCACTTAAAGGTTGGTTTAAGCGCTGCGCTTGAATATCTAATAAAGCAGTTTGAATGGCACATTTCGCGAAACGGTTGCCATTGATATTCTTTTTAATGACCTGTAAAGTTTGCGCAACATTCAAGCCAGCTAAAGTTTTTAGCAATGATGCGAAATATGTTTCGATATTGGTTTTTACGCTTTCTGGGCTTTCTTCACCATAGCCCAAGCCGCCAATCGTGGTTGCTTCGCCCCAGCCAACAAAACCATCTTCAGTGGTGATTTTGACTAATACAAGGGTTTGGGTTTGCATGGTTGCAACCGCCATCTTGTGTGGACGGATGGTTGGTATTTCCACCAGCAAAGTTTCTACTGACTTATACATGGTTTGCCCTTCATATCATTGCTTTATTACAGTTATGTGATATACCTTAAAAGAATAAATTGCATTGGTCGAAGATCAAATATGCATTTTTTTATACTTAAAAGGTATTTTGAGCTATGGAACTCAGACATTTACGTTATTTTGTTGCTGTTGTAGAAGAGCAAAGTTTCACCAAGGCAGCAGAAAAACTCTTTATTGCTCAACCACCTTTGAGCAGACAGATCCAAAATTTAGAACAAGAGCTTGGAATTCAACTATTTGAGCGTGGAAGTAGACCGCTTAAGACCACCGAAGCAGGCCAATTCTTTTACCAACATGCCGTTAAACTTTTGTCTAATGCGGAAGAAATCAAGTCGATGACAAAACGTGTCGGTATTGCTGGTCGTACTGTGACTATTGGCTTCGTTGGTTCTTTATTGTTCGGATTATTGTCAAGAATTGTGTATTTGTTTAAGCAGCAGCATCCGCATTTAAAAATAGAAATGGTGGAAATGACCACCAATGACCAAATTCAGGCACTTAAAGAAGGGCGCATAGATGTTGGATTTGGACGCTTAAGAATTTCTGATCCTGCAGTTAAACGTATCTTATTACGTGAAGAACGCTTGATGGTTGCAGTACATTCGAGCCACCCATTTGCGGCACAAAAAGAAGGTGTATATTTGGCGGATGTTGTTGATCAACAAGTATTTTTATATCCAAATCACAACAAGCCAAACTTCTCTACCCAAATTCGTGGCGTGTTTTCTGAGTATGGTTTAGAACCTCGCAAAATTCGTGAAGTGCGTGAATTACAATTGGCGTTGGGTTTTGTTGCTGCAGGTGAGGGCTTGTGTATCGTGCCAGAAAGCGCACAAAGTATTCATTTGGCACATTTGCACTTTATACCTTTATTAGATGACTCGGCTGTAAGTCCTGTGTTTATGGCAATTCGTAATATGGATGAAAGTGAAGACATTCGATCTTTGTTTGACTGCATTTATCAAGTTTATGATTTGGAAGCATTTACTTATGATCGCAATGTATTCTAGTAAAGCCATATAAAACAAATATTTATAACTATATTTTTTATATAAAAGCACAGATATTTTTAACAAAATACTGTTATGTGAATTGCCTGAAAAACTTTTTTAAGCATCACATTACAGTATTTTTTTCGCCTTGTTATTTTTATCTATTTTAAAATCAATATTTTACAAATTATAGACTTTTTAGGTATGTATCCATGCCTATTCAGTTTTGGACAAATTTTAACTTATTATTCATTGTGTGCATCTGAGTTGGAGTAACGGACTTCACAATTAGGAGGTGAAGCAAGATGCAAAGCAATAAAATTAATATTAATACCTTGATTGACGAGGCCAAGTTCACGCCATTCCATTGGGGCGTATTGTTTTGGTGTTTGATGATCATTATTTTTGACGGTTACGATTTGGTCATTTATGGGGTTGCATTACCATTACTTATGCAAGAGTGGGCGCTCAGTGCGGTACAAGCAGGTTTACTGGCCAGTACGGCATTGTTTGGCATGATGTTTGGTGCCATGACCTTCGGTACGTTATCGGACAAGTTGGGTCGTAAAAAAACCATTATGATCTGTGTGGCTATTTTTAGTGGCTTTACCTTCTTTGGCGCATTTGCGACTAACCCTGTTGAATTTGGTATTTTACGTTTCCTTGCAGGCTTAGGTATTGGCGGTGTAATGCCAAACGTAGTGGCATTAATGACTGAATATGCGCCAAAGCGTATTCGTAGTACTTTAGTTGCACTTATGTTCAGTGGTTATGCGATTGGTGGTATGACATCAGCATTGTTGGGTGCATGGTTAGTGCCAGAGTTTGGTTGGAAAATCATGTTTTACATCGCAATTATTCCATTGGTGGCTTTACCATTAATTTGGAAATTCTTGCCTGAGTCACTCATGTATTTGACCAACAAGAAAGAAATTGAGCAAACTCGCAGCATTGTGCAAAAAATTTCACCAAGCCAACAATTAAATGGTGACACTGAGTTTGTACTGAATGAAGTGACTAAAGGCGATGAAGCACCTGTAAAAGCATTGTTCCAGCAAGGCCGTATGTTCAGTACGTTCATGTTCTGGATCGCATTCTTCATGTGCTTGTTAATGGTTTATGCTTTGGGCAGCTGGTTACCAAAATTGATGATCCAAGCAGGTTACTCACTTGGTGCAAGTATGATCTTCTTATTCGCCTTGAACATTGGTGGGATGATTGGCGCGATTGGTGGTGGTGCGCTGGCTGACCGTTTCCATATCAAAAAAGTACTGACCATTATGTTTATCTGTGGTGCAGCAGCGTTAATTCTACTTGGTTTCAACAGCCCGCAAATCGTGTTGTATACCTTAATTGCAGTTGCAGGTGCAGCGACAATTGGTTCACAAATCTTGCTTTATACTTTCGTCGCACAATATTACCCATCTACTGTACGTTCTACAGGTATGGGCTGGGCGTCAGGTATTGGTCGCATCGGTGCAATCGTTGGGCCAGTACTCACAGGTGCACTATTAACCATGAATTTACCGCACCAAATGAACTTCTTTGCTATTGCGATTCCAGGTGTAATTGCTGCCTTAGCAATCTTCATGGTGAATTTAAAAACGTCTGTAGAAGCTAAAGCCGCTGCGGAGCCTGCTGTAGAAAGCAATCCAGTCGCACAAAAAGCAACCCAATAATTTCTTTACCTTTCCATTAATCTACAGTCATCAATGATATAGATCGCCATCGTAAGAGATGGTGATCTGTTGCTAGAATTTGATGGCACAATAACAAGCGAGTTTAGGATGAACGCGAAAATATTAACCCAATCTACACATTTTCAATCTACAACGGTTCGACCAACAATGCAGCGTACGCTCATGATGAGCATGATTGCATTGAGCATGGGCGGTATGAGTGTTGCAGCACAAGCGCAAACTCAACAGCAAAAAGAAATTGAACAACTTAGACAAGAAGTTCAGGCTTTACGTGGTTTGATTGAGCAGCAAAAAGTACAAAATGCACAAACTGCAACAGCAATTGCCAATGTGCAACGTACTGCAGCAGCGCCAGTTGCTAATCCTGTGTTAAAAACTGCCAAAGGTGCCGAATTTAATCTATATGGTAATGTGCGTTTAGATGCTTCTTATCAGGTAGAAGGTGGCGCTAAAGATATGCCGTATAACCAAATTAACGGTGTACCACTTGAAGGCAATAAAGAACAAAGTGATCGTTTAAGATCAACACTTTCTGCAACCCGTTTAGGTTTAGATTTTAAAAGCCCTGTGGGTGAACAAGACGTAAAAGGTAAACTTGAAGTTGACTTCTTGGGTGGAGCAAATCTTGATAACTTACGTATTCGTCATGCTTACTTGAACTACGGCAACTGGTTAATTGGTCAAACTTGGTCAAACTTTGCGATTCCAGACTATATGCCAGAAACCATTGATGCTTTGGCGTATGTTGGTGGTGCGGTGAAACGTACACCACAAGTACGCTATACAACAAAGTTTAGCCCACAAACCAATTTGGTGGTTGCAGCTGAAGACCCTAAAGACAGTTCAATCAACCAGCGTTTACCTGCATTAACTGCGCGTTTAAATCATCAATTTGCAGATAATTTAAATGTCAGCGTACGTGCGATGGGACATGAAAAACGTGTCAATTCTGATGAAGAAATGGCATGGGGTGTCGGTGTAGGTGCTAAATACGATGTTGTACCGGGCACGACTTTAAAAGCCGATTATTACCATGTAAAAGGTGATAGCAGCTTTGTATCATTTACCAACAAAGGTGTTGCTGTTACTAACCTTGATGACAAAGGTGCGATTACTGCAACGAGTGCTATCGCAGCGCAAAGTGAATTCGATTCAATTATGGTCGGTATTACACAAAAGTTTGGTGACAAAGTGCATGGCACTTTGGGTTATGGTTATATGAGTTTTGACAAAGACCCTAACTACATTGCAGCAACGAAAGACACAACCACGATTAACAAAGACTTATGGCAAGCTTGGGCAAACGTATTCTATAGCCCACGTAAACCGTTAAGCTTTGGTTTAGAATATGTTTATGGTGAGCGTGAAGCATTTGGTGAAGCAGCAAATGGCAGCAAAACAGGTGAAGATAACCGAATCAATGCAGTCGCAATTTATAACTTCTAAAATTGTACTGTAAACCACAAAAGAGCTGAGCCAAAAACTCAGCTCTTTTTTTATTGTCGGGTGATCGGCTTGGCAATTAGGCATGAGTATATTGCGTGATGTGCTGTTGTATCACCTCAGACAAAACATCCAATGCAGCAGCAATATCACTGTTCCAAGCAAAAGAGCAGTTTAAACGGATAAAGTTCTGGCTGACCTGTTCAGAACGGAATAACTGACTTGGCGCAATGCCAATCTTGTTTTGAATCAATAGCTGATAAATCGTATAGCCATCTATATATGCAGGCAGTTCAATCCATAAAAAGTATCCACTAGAATAGTAGTGAATTTTGCAGGTTGGGTTTAAGCGTTGTTTCAACTGCTGATAAAACACTTTTTTGTGTTTTTCTAATTGCTTGCGTAATTGACGCAAATGTTTTTCATAATGATGATGTGACAGAAAATCGACCAAAGTGTTTTGCAGTAAGGGACTTGCAGAAACCGTGCTCATGAGTTGCAAATGCTGAATAGCATTGGAAAATTGTCCTGCATAAACCCAACCAACCCGCACAGCAGAACCCAAAGTTTTAGAAAAAGAAGCGCAGTGCAGTACCCGTTGTTGTCGGTCAAAATACTTCATGGGTAGCGGTTTTTGCGTTCCGTAATACAATTCTTGATAGACATCATCTTCAATTAAATACACTTGATATTCTTCAAGCAAACTCGCAATACGTTGCTTAATTTCATCTCTGACACTAAAGCCAATAGGGTTATGAATATTCAACATCAACCAGCAGACTTTAATTGGGTATTGTTTTAAGGCTTGTTCAAATGAGTCTAAATCGAAACCTGAAACAGGGTGTTCTGGAATGGTAATCACCTGTAAACCAAGACGTTCAGCCGCTTGCCATGCACCATAAAAAATAGTTTCTTGTAATAGAATAAAATCTCCAGGTTTGGTCAAAGCTTGTAATGACAAATTGAGCGCATCTAATGCGCCAGATGTAATGACAATGTCATTTGCATGGGTGGGTATGCCTTGTAAACAGTAGCGATTTGCAATTATGGTTCTTAATTCATAATTGCCCGGTGGCATGTGGTCGTGGCTAAAATAACTGCTTTTTCGCTTGGCGTGCTGCGCTAAAATTTGCATTAACTTTGGGTTAAACAGTAATTCTGCATTGGGAAAGGCAGAGCCTAAAGGACTGACATCTGCAGACTGAATTGATTTTAAATAGCCAAAGACCAAAGAGTTCATTTGAATATGTGCATTTAAACTCAAACTGCTTGGTACAGGTCGTTCAGTTTGATTGAGACGTTCTGCGACATAAAACCCCGACTTTTGTTTAGCGTAAACCAATCCCTGAGCTTCAAGTTCTTGATAAGCGTTTAGCACGGTCATTAAGCTATAACCACTGATTTGTGATTGTTCTCTTAACGAAGGTAACTTGCTATGTGCTTTCCATGCACCATTTTCAATGAGTTGCCGAATGTTCAACGCCAATTGTTCAGATTTATACATGGTATGACTCAAGCATTTTTTGCAGCTGTTACTTATTTTGATCTATTTTTAGGTTTAAAACATTAAATAATTTCTGTTTTTATAACAGATTGGCATGTATCTAAAATCAACTGTTATAGTTTTTAATGAATATTTTGTATCTACAGCAATGCTTTAGAATTTTACATAATCTGTATATCCCCATAATCTGGCTAGATTGGAGTCGATATGCAAGAAGATAACTCACGCAAACCACAGAAATATGCCGATAGCAGTATTTCAGACAAAGCATTTAAGCACATGATTATTTGGTTTACCGTGTATGTAGCTTTATTTTGTATCGGCGTGGCTGTTGTGGTGAATTTAGATAAGTTCTAAACAGTTTTTGAATAACAGCACACCTATAATCGCTTCAAGATATGAAAAACATTCATTTGAATTTTAATGAATGTTTTTTTTGTTTATAAAAGAGATCGTAAGCGCATAACTCAAAAGCAATAAAGATCGCAAAAATAACGGAATAGGCGTAAATTATAACTTTATCAGTAAAGCATTTGTGGTTGCAATGATTTCGAGTTGGGTGCTCTTTACCTTAATGGCTGCATTTATGCAGGCATGGCGCAATGCCTTTCAAAAACAACTCAGCACAAGTGTAGATGTTTATGGCGTGACTTTGGCACGTTTTATTTTTGCCTTGCCTTTTGCATTGGCGTATTTAAGCATTTTACAATGGCAGCAGCCTGTTCAAGCCAAACTACATTTTAGTTCGGTGTTTTGGCTGTATATCATTATTGCAGCAGTGTGTCAGATTTTAGCCACGGCTTTAATGGTAAAACTGTTTCAACAAAAAAATTACGCAGTAGGTGTCGGGCTTGCCAAAAGTGAAGCAGTTTTAGCCGCAATTGTAGGCGTGATTTTCTTACAAGAACATTTAAGTGCATTGGCTTGGTTCGGCGTTGCGATAGGCGGTATTGCGGTATTTCTACTCAGTAAAGGCAATCAACGCAGTGATTTTTCATTCACGACTTTAGCCATTGGAATCGGTAGTGGACTCAGCTTCGCGGTGACTTCTTTATTGGTGCGTGAAGCCAGTCTAGAACTCGATTTCTTACCGTTTATTCATCGTGCTGCATGGGTTTTGGTGTGGGTTATTGGCTTACAATGTTTTATCTTATTGGCTTTTTTAGGCATATTTAAACGACATACCTTATATGCCATGTGGCAGCGGGTTGGATTAACTTTTAAAGTGAGCGTCTGCAGTTTTTTAGCATCATTGGGCTGGTTTAATGCCATGAGTATGCAAACTGTGGCGATTGTGAAAACACTCGGACAAATTGAAATATTATTCAGCTTACTTATTTCAGCGTATTTCTTTAAAGAAAAACTTGCTCGTACCGATCATTGGGGATTGGGATTGGTCGTGCTTGCGGCAATGTTGGTTATTTGGGCGTAGCATCATATTTCAAAGCTAAGTAATTTCAAATTCATGTCATATCCGTTGCACTTCATTTGAGCATCTCAGAAATATAAAAATAAAGATTCTCTATCCGTACAATCTCGTTAGAATACTCACAGCTTATCTTAGAGAATTGTCATGTCTAAACCACAGCAAAAGCAAAAAAACTCAGCCTTGGCAGAATTGATAGAAGAACAAAAACTGCTCTGTGAAGAATTTGGTTCAGCCTATATTGCAGTGAGTGGCGATGATGTTGTCGCAGTTGCAGTCCAGACCTTAAATAAAGACCCAATTGTGGGCTTGCGTAAAGCGCCAGAAGGTGAAGAAAAAGTCGCGTGGTACATTTATGGCGGTGAATTGGGTGAAGATGAAGTGAACTTTGAAACCATGCCTGTGCGCGAGTTGCAAGATATTTTGCCTGACGTGCTTCCATATCTGGCTTTAGAACAAGGCTACCGCTTTATGATTGATGCTGATGACTATGAAGATGTCTGGAAAGAAGGCGATGAGTCTTAAGCTTATGCGCATGTCGAACATGGCAAAAATATCGGTGAGCATTATGCTTGGACTGCAAAGTCTGAGCGTAATGGCACAAGGTATTCAAGCGCAGCAGTTGGCACTTGAAGCATCATCTACACCTATTACAATTCCACATACAGCCAATGGGTTGACCCAAACACAATATCAAGATTTGTTAAATCAATACACGCAAATTGTGAATGACAGCAAAAAAATATTGGATGATCCTACGAGCCAAGCAACGGCAGAACAACAAAAACAGGCATTTTGTGCACGCTATCACGCCTATAAAAATATTGCTGAAATTTCCGAGTACAATCCAAACTTGTATCCTGCACCTGTGATGTTAATGGTGGCAAAGCGTTATTTAGAACAGCAGCACAACAGTTTCACGGCTTCAGGTATGACTGAACAAGTTTTTTGTGCAGGAGCTACATCTAAATAGTGTGATCTGCCTTATAAGTGAATAGCAAATTTAAAGATTGAAGATGCAGGTGTATAAAGCCCCAAAAACTGGGGATTCCTTTTAAGCAGATTGTGAAGTCATACTTCATTTTTTATCAATTTTCATGCAAAACTAACTTTGCAAAGACTGTAGAATCTTTTAACTTGCAGGTAGTGAACTGAGGGATAGGCGACATAGATGAAATGGGATGAAATTGGCGAGCAGCCTTGTTCGATTGCACGAACCTTGTCGGTGATTGGTGACCGTTGGACGATGCTGATTATTCGTAATGCCTTTATGGGCATGCGTCGCTTTGATGATTTTCAACAACATTTGGGCGTAACGCGGCATGTATTGTCAGATCGTTTAAAGCGTTTGGTGGAACATGAAATTTTAGTCAAAGTGCCTTATGTAGAGCGCCAAGAACGTTTTGAATATAAATTGACAGAGAAGGGCTTGGAGCTTTATCCCTTAATGCTGTCTATGGCAAATTGGGCAGATAAATGGATGGATCAAGGTTTAGGTAAGCCTGTGGAATACATCCATAAAAATTGTGCTAAGACGTTTCAACCTGTCGTGGTATGTTCGGAATGTGGTGAAGAACTGCATGCCAAGCAAGTAAAACCACATTTTACCCCAGTGTATTATCAGTACATCCAAGCACAGCAGAATTTAAAACAAGCCTAAATCAGTGCTGTATTAATCAGCAACAGTTTGTCTATAAGCAGTTGGCTGGTTTAGGAATACCCGCTAAACGACTTAAATGCCGTGCCACCAAACCTGTATTAAATTTTTCCTGCAAAACAGCGTTGTTAATCTCTGGGCTTACAGTTTTCATTAAAAATTTGATTAAAGGACGGGTTGCAGGTGAGTGTCCAAATTGCTGATAAAATTGGCGTACAGCGTGCAAAACTTCAAAATGCCAAGCTGTGAGTTCAAGCTCTAAACTTTGCGCCAATTCTTGCGCCACTTGTTCATTCCAGACAGTGTAATCCAGCAAATGTCCATCTTGATCTAATTCTAGTGTCATCTCTTGTTTCATTCACCCTTAAAAATGCTTTGCATTGGTTTCATATCATTACGGCTTGCTATTTTAAGCTGATACAGCGCTGATGTGCTAAACACAGCGTTGCAAAAGCTGCATAATCAATCGGCTGTACGTTTTTTGCCAAATGACCATTCAATATTTCTGCATCATTTTCCAGTACATATATTTTGTCTAGCTGGGCGCAGAGTGGATGTTGCTGGTGCAATACCGCATCACCCATAAGTACAACGCTATCTTGCGGAGCGTACAGGGCATTTAGCTCTGCTAAAATTGTTGCGGTGCTATCAAAGCTCGCTTGGATTAAATATAAATTTGCGTCAGACATGTTTTTCTCTTTAGATGTTTAGATATGGTCAAATGATCAATCAGATTGTTAAACCACCGATCAGCCTACCAATATAAAACTCGATCAAAGGTTTGAATCAGCTCCCGATTCAGTTCCACCCATTCAATCTCATGTACCGTATTTTTGATAAACGGCGAGTTAGCATGTTTATTTTCAATCAAAATTGGGCTGAGGTCATAAAACTCAAAGCTATCGACCAAATTGGATGCCACTTTAAAAGCATGTTTTAGTGAATCAAATGCCAGTTCCGACTGTAATAGGCTTAATGCCGCATCTTGTAATAACACTTTGACTTCACAACCAAAAGTTGCCAGTACCATTGTTGCAGACAAGCTTTCATGCACTTGTAAGCTGTTTAAATTGGCCTGACGTAAAACCACGAGTACAGTTTTCACACAATTTACCTTTTAAATGCAACAGATTTACAAAATGAATCGCTTAAAATTGAATCAGGCGTTCTGTGCTTTGCACTGCATCGGCCAGTTCGCCCAAGCCAACCAATTCAAAGCCTGCGGCTAAATTGTGTTGGCTCAGTTGATGGCGTTTGGCATTGTCTGCATCGCTAATACCACGTGCCAGTGCGGCACTTACACATACGGGTAAACGAATAGACAATTTTTGCCATTCTGTTTTGAGGTTGCGTTGATCATCGGGTACCCATTGCAACTCATTCGCTACAGCAACGCCATCTTGATAAAAAAACACACGAAAAGCCTCATTTTTCTGTTGTAAGGCTTGAGCAAGACCGAGTGCATGCCATGCATGAATAGAGGTTGGTGCGGAGGTTATTAGTAATAAGGTGCTCATCAAAATTCACTAATGCAATGTGCCAAGGCGCATTCAGACTTTATAAAAAAAGGTAGTATAAATGATTTTAGTGACTGGTGGTTTAGGCTTTATAGGCTCACACATTGCATTAAGCCTAATGGCTCAAGGGCAAGAGGTCATTATTGTAGATAATTTATCCAATGCAAGTATGCAGACTTTAGAGCGACTTGAATATATTGCAGGGCGTTATGTGCCTTTTGCCAAACTGGATGTAAGAAATACGCCTGCGCTGAACAAAGTTTTTGAACAATATTCGATTATTGCGGTGGTGCATTGTGCAGGGTTTAAATCTTTAGAAGAATCGGTGCTTAAACCACTGGAATATTATAACGATAACGTCAGTTGTATTATGAGTTTATTGCGTTCCATGCAACGTACAGGTGTGCGTCGTTTAGTGCATCTTTCAAGTATAGCGGTCTATGGCAAGTCAGGATTGAATCTGGAAGAAAGCCAGAGTTTTAATTACACCTATGCCAATCCGTATGTGAAATCTCAGCAGATGGTTGAAGAAATCATCCGCGATACTTTTAGAACCGATAATGAATGGAATATTGCTATTTTGCGCTTGAGTAATATAGCAGGTGCATTTGAACACGGCATTTTAGGTGAAGTCGTTGCTCCGTTACCTAAAAATATTATTCCTTTGGCGATGCAAGTCGCAGTACAGCAGCGTGAAGCGATTGAATTACGTCAGCAAGCTAATACTGCAGATCAAACTGTAGAACGTAGCTTTGTGCACGTACTCGATGCCTGTGATGCTGTGATTGCAAGCCTGCATTGGTTATTTGAGCAAACGCATAGCTGTGAAGCTTTTAATATTGCGGGAGAAGTGGTTTCAATTCAACAATTACTTGCACGTATTAGTGAAGTCACTGACACTGAAATTGCTACAGTTCCTGCAATTCATTATGAATATCCTGAGTTAGATCAGTTAGGTGCAGTCGTAGATAAGGCACAACAATATTTACACTGGCAGCCAAAACGTAGTCTGGAAAAAATGCTAGAGGATGAATGGCGTTTTTATCAAAATACGCTTAAGCATTAAAAGTAAGCGCTATAAAATTCGTTGAGATGCGATTCACGAAGCCTCATAGCTGAAACAGATACAATGCAACGGAATTATTGATAATAATTATCATTTACTAGGCTGTCTGTTTTTTATAAGATCGAGATAAGAGCACATGACATCATTGAAATCACGAAGGAATGAGGCTGAACATGCAAACACGTATTGAACATGACACCATGGGTGAGGTTGAAGTTCCGAATGACGCGCTTTGGGGCGCACAAACTCAGCGCAGCTTACAAAATTTTAAAATCGGCAATGAGCGTTTACCACGCGCCATGATTCGCGCTATGGGTTTGGTTAAAAAAGCTACGGCAATCACCAATGCAAACTTAGGGCAAATCCCTCAAGAGTTGGCGCAGTACATTGTCGGTGCAGCAGATGAAGTCATTGCAGGGCAGTGGGATAGCCAATTTCCTTTGGTGGTGTGGCAAACAGGTTCGGGTACGCAAAGTAACATGAACTGCAATGAAGTGATTGCCAATATCGCCAATCAAAAACTGGGGAATCCTTTAGGTGCACAAAAGCCTGTACATCCGAATGATCATGTCAACCGCGCCCAATCGACCAATGATTCTTTTCCAACTGCAATTCATGTGGCAGCGAGTTTGCAAATTAATGAACTGCTCATTCCTGCAGTAAAGAGTTTGCGCGATACGTTGCATGCGAAAAGTGAAGAATTTTCTGAAATTGTCAAAATTGGACGTACACATTTACAAGATGCGACACCATTAACTTTAGGGCAGGAATTTAGTGGCTATGTATCTCAATTAGATCATAGTTTAAAGCGTTTGGAACAGGCTTTAACAGGCTTGTATGAGTTGCCGCTTGGTGGTACAGCAGTCGGTACAGGCTTAAATGCACATCCTGATTATGCGGTACAGGCAGCGGAGCAATTGGCACAGCTTACAGGCTTAGCTTTTGTGACTGCACCAAATAAGTTTGAGGCTTTGGCAGGGCGTGATGCTGCAGTATTTGCTTCGGGTGCATTAAAAACTTTGGCGGTGAGTTTAAATAAAATTGCCAATGATATTCGCTGGTTAGCCAGTGGCCCGCGTTGTGGTTTTGGTGAGTTGCGTATTCCAGAAAATGAACCTGGTTCAAGTATTATGCCGGGTAAGGTTAATCCAACACAAAGCGAAGCGATGACCATGGTAGTTGCACAGGTATTGGGCAATGACACCACGATTAACGTGGCAGGTGCATCGGGCAATTTTGAGCTGAATGTATTTATGCCAGTGATCGCATATAACTTATTGCAATCTATTCAACTCTTGGGTGATGCCTGCAATAGCTTTAATGAGCATTGTGCCGTTGGCATTCAAGCAAACCGTGAAAAAATAGATCACTTTTTGCATGATTCACTCATGTTAGTGACCGCTTTGAATCCTGTAATTGGTTATGAGAATTCAGCGAAGGTGGCTAAAACAGCTTATAAGGAAAATAAAACCTTAAAGCAAGTTGCAGTAGAGCTGAATTTGGTCACAGCAGAGCAGTTTGATGAAGTGGTACGTCCTGAACAAATGATTGTACCGAATACCAAGTAATCAGTTTTAAACAAATTCAAGGTCTGTGTTTGTCTGCACATGATGCGAGGTAGACACAGACTTTGTTTATGAAAATCAGGGAAAATTTTGGGCATCCTTCCTTATTAAAATTATGTTGTGTATAATTACACAATGAACAGCAAAGACATTATTAAGCGTCTTGAGCAGGAAGGCTGGTACAAAGTGGGTGGTAAAGGCGACCATGAAAAGTATAAGCATCCTGAAAAGCCTGGACATGTTGTGGTACCACATCCACGTAAAGATATGCCAATAGGAACTCTACGCAATATATATAAACAGGCTGGTTGGGAGTGGAGGTAAAAATGTTATATCCAGTATATGTTCACAAAGATGAAGATAGCGCATACGGTTTAACCTTTCCTGACTTTGATGGATGCTTTAGCGCAGCAGATGAGATGCAAGATATTCAGCGCATGGCACAGGAAGCGGTTGAAGTTCACTTTGATGGTGAAGATATTCCGTTACCAGAACCATCAAGCCCAGAGCAATGGTTAGGTGATGAGCGATTTGAGGGGGGGTTTTGGTTGTTAGTTGATATTGATACAACAAAAGTAAATACAAAGTCTATTCGTATTAATATCAGCATGCCAGAAGCTTTAGTGAAACGTATTGATGCTGTTGCAAAAAAACAACATTTAAGCCGTTCGGCATTCTTAGCTAAAAGCGCGGAAATGGCGTTGCATTAATCAAGTAAAATATACTAAACCCAGCCTAAATGCTGGGTTTTCTATTGCACCTAATTTGAATGTAGAGGGGTAATTCATCCTAATACGATTTTAAATTTATGTGTTGGTGTAAAGACATAATTTGCATAACGGCAGAATAGGCTGCTACAAGGTGCTATCTAAATGTAATAGTTCAAAACCCGTCATTTAGTCGCATTAACCACTTTTAGATGCTTTCTTTTATGTCCGTTCCTTATTCAACTTACATTGATTAAGCTGCCATAATTGCTAGAATACGCAATACTTCAAAATACTGTTTTGCTAAAGTTTTGCATTTATTTTGCAAAATTTAATTTTTTTATAAGCAACTCAATATCTTAACTACGGAAATTTTCAATGCTCTCAATTTATTTAACAGATGTTCAGCAACACGTGCAATTTAAAGATTACCCGGGTGAGCAGCCTGTTAAATTTATCTTGAATTTTAAAAAGATTTTTCCAAGTGTAATGGAGCTTTTACTACCTGTATTGCCTGAAAATGAAAATCTGGAAGAAATGACGTGGGAATCAACCACTGCAGATTTAGAGTTATTTAAATTGCTGCTCAGTGGGTGGGGCGTGATTGAATTACGTTTAAATGCGCTCAGTCAGTTCAAGGGCAAGACATTTGCAGATCAGTTAGTGAAACAAGCCCAACAAAAACGTAAAGATTTCGCCAAAGCACAACAACAATTACAAACTGTGGAGCTAGATTACTTATTTATGCATGAAACACATGCCTTAATTGATGCTGAATTGGTAGAAGTAGGTGAAAAGTTCTATTTGCCAATTTTGCGTGATTTATGGAAAGGCAAAGTATCTACAAAAGTATTGGAAGCGAAGTTTTAAGAACAAACCCATATTAAAAAGCTGTCTCGGCGGCTTTTATTTTTTATAGAATCATACAAGACGATTAGCAACCACTTGCAAATTCAAGATTAATTCAAAATAGCCTAAGCAAAGATTTTAGAAATTTCCTCTCTTAAGAAATAATGCCTTGAATTTTCCTGTAAATCTTTATGCCAATACATCCCCATATTAATTACAGGCAAGTCTACAGGCACATCAAAAATATTCAATTTTTGGCTCATATTCAAATGCTTTAAAATCATTTTAGGAATAGTTAGTATGGCTTGAGGATGCTGCTGTAAAATCTGTAACGCCGTAGAATAGTGCTGACAACGTAAAAAAACCTGCCGTGATAATTGCTTTTGATGCAAATAAATATCTTCTAGCAACATACCAGTACGCCGTGATGAAACCCCAATATGTGCAGAAGATAAATAAAGTGCAGTATTCATTTCTTGTTGTGAACTACAGACCACAAATTGGTCTTGAACTAAGGATTGAAACTGAATTTTATCGCCAAAGTTTTGTTCTAAATCAATTACAAAATCAATTTGTTGTGTTGCTAAATCTGCCAAAACCGTTTTGCGGTCTAATTTGTGGCTCAGAAATTGAATATCCAAGTTCAACTTTTGAAAATGCGCCACCAATTTAGGAAAAATAATCGGTTCAATTTCATCATGGATAGCAATTTTGAGCGATTGCAACATATTCGGCTCAAATTGCTGTTTCTGTATTGCAATACTTTGAATCGCCAACAAGGCATTTTTAATAGTCGGATAAATTTGCTCGGCAAAAGGCGTAGGCAGCATTTTATTGCCACTTCGCACCAGTAAATCATCTTGTAAATGTTGTCTTAAACGCTGCAAAGCATGACTGGCGGCAGATTGGCTAATACACAAAATTTGTGCAGCTTTGGAAATACTGCGCTGCTCATAAATTGCAACAAACATCGGGTATAAATTGATGTCTAAACGATGAAAAACGGTAAGATCAACTTTTGCATTGTTATGAACATGATTCATAGTGTTTTATTGAATTAAATCATTTTATTCATATTACTTTTCAAGTTAAGGTGTTGTAAAGCAATGAATACAATATTTTAAGGGATTTGAACCATGTTTGAGCTATCTGCACGCGCCAAAGACTATATAGAACGTACCAAAGCCTTTATTGCCAAAGAAATTGAGCCGATTGAAGCTGAATTCTGGGCAGAAGTTCACGAATTAAATCAGGGTGGTGACTGGACTAAATGGCAATGGCCAGCACAATTAGAACAATTAAAAGCCAAAGCCAAAGCTGCAGGTTTATGGAATATGTTTTTACCTTGTCCAGAATTAGGACAAGGTTTGTCGGTACAAGAATATGCACACATTGCAGAGTTGAGTGGACGCAGTTTGATTGCGCCAACCGTATTTAACTGTAATGCACCCGACAGCGGCAACATGGAAGTTTTATGGCGCTATGGTTCTGAAGCACAAAAGGCAGAATGGCTGACACCGCTGCTTGAAGGTAAAATTCGTTCTGTGTTTTGTATGACTGAACCTGCAGTGGCTTCAAGTGATGCCACCAATATGCAGGCAACAGCAGTCGTAGACGGCGATGAAATTGTCTTGAATGGTCGTAAATGGTGGTCTTCAGGTTTGGGTGATCCAAATGCCAAAATTATTATTTTTATGGCGCATACACCCGATGAAACCAAAGACCGTCATCATCAACACTCTATGGTTTTAGTCCCTGTGGATACTGCGGGCGTTAAAATTCAACGCATGTTACCTGTATTTGGTGATTACGACGCGCCACACGGTCATGGCGAAGTCAGTTTTGATAACGTGCGTGTGCCTGTTGCCAACTTTATTGGCGGTGCAGGACAAGGTTTTGAAATTGCACAAGGTCGTTTAGGTCCGGGGCGTATTCACCATTGTATGCGTTGTATTGGTGCAGCCGAAAAATCTTTGGAGTTGATGATTGACCGTGGCATGAGTCGTACCGCATTTGGCAAGGAAATTCTGAAACTCGGTGGCAATTTGGAGCGTGTAGCGGAAGCACGTGTGGCGATTGACCAAGCACGTTTATTAACTCTCTATGCAGCCTATAAAATGGATACTTTAGGCAATATGGCAGCACTTACCGAAATTTCTGCCATTAAAGTGGTTGCACCAAGTGTCTTGGAAAAAGTAGTTGATATGGCGATGCAGATTCATGGTGGTGCAGGCGTATCTAGAGATACACCGTTGACAGGTTTCTTTGCCCAAGCGCGTAGTTTACGTCTTGCCGATGGACCAGACGAAGTACACAAAGGCATGATTGCCAAACTTGAGTTGGCTAAACGTGGTTATCGTAGCAGCCGCAAAAAATAAGTCAGTTGCGAATTTTTTATTGTGTCGCTTGGTAGTGTATTCGGCAATATTTCTGATATTGCCGATACATCTCAAGAGAACACGGAAAATCTATGTTAGATTAAAAAAATTGGAAAATTAGGGAAAAATAATGTCAGTTATTGATGTAGGCGGCACAGTACGCGAAGGCGAAGAACTCGATATTCAGGCAGTGACAGCATGGTTAAAACAACAAAATGTCGATGTCGTAGAACCTGTAGAAGTCACACAATATTCAGGCGGTGCATCGAACTGGACATATCGCCTTAAGTACAGCAATGCTGATTTAATTTTGCGTCGTCCGCCCAAAGGTACTAAAGCTAAATCTGCACATGACATGGCGCGTGAATATCATGTGCAAAAGAATTTAGCCCCGTTTTATCCTGTGTTACCTGAAATGGTGGCGTTGTGTCAGGATGAAGCTGTAATTGGCTGCGATTTTTACGTGATGCAACGTATTGAAGGCATTATCCCACGTGCAAAATTGCCACCAGAGCTTGATTTTAGCGAAACTCAAGTACATGAACTTTGTGTAAATGTCATTGATAAACTGATTGAGCTGCATCAAGTACCTTATGCAGGAACTGAGCTAGAAAAATTAGGGAAAGGTGATGGTTATTGCCGACGTCAGGTAGAAGGTTGGGATGCACGCTATGCCAAAGCACATACCATCAACGTGCCATCTTTTAAATATGTGCGTAAATGGTTGTTAGACCATATTCCTGTAGATTCAAAAACCTGCATTATTCATAACGACTGGCGTTTTGATAATGTGATTTTAGACCCGAAACATCCGACTCAAGTGATTGGCGTTTTGGACTGGGAAATGGCAACACTGGGCGATCCACTCATGGATTTAGGCTCGGCTTTGGCATATTGGGTTGAAGATACCGATAATCAAATTTTTAAAGCCACCCGTCGTCAACCAACGCACTTAAAAGGCATGTTCACACGTCAGCAAGTGGTGGACTATTATTTGCAAAAAACAGGCTTGAGCACCGATAACTGGACATTCTATGAAGTGTTTGGAATTTTCCGTTTAGCGGTGATCGCCCAGCAAATTTATTATCGTTATTTCCACAAGCAAACCAATAATCCTGCATTTAAGGATTTCTGGATTGTCGTTCATGCTTTGCATATTCGTGCCTTAAAGTTAATTGGTTTACAAAAACTGGAAGCAAATGAACTAGCACAAAAATATATCGCCAAATTTAAGGAATTGATGCCGAAATGACCACCATTTATTTAATTCGTCATGGGCAAGCATCTTTTGGGGCAGAAAGTTATGATCAACTTTCGCCTAATGGTGAGTTACAAGCCAAATTGCTCGGACGTTATTTTGATCGCATTTTAAAAGAAGCACCCTATGTGGTGGCTGGTTCAATGCAGCGCCATCAGCAAACTGCACAACTGGCTTTGGCAGAATGTTTTCCTGAGGTCGAAATTCATACCGACAGCGCATGGAACGAGTTTAATCATCAACAGGTTTTCGCGCAGTATGAACCGCGTTTTAATCAACCTGAATTGATGAAAGAAGATGTCGCCAAAGAGGTCAATCCTCGTGCATATTTGGCAAAAATTTTTGAAGGTGCGATAGAACGCTGGACGGGCGGTGAATATCACCATGAATATGAAGAATCTTGGCCGCATTTTAAACAGCGTGTCGAAGATGCATTGCAGCATTTATGTGATGACTTAGCCCAAAAACAACCACGATATGCTGTGGTATTTACTTCTGGTGGTGTGATTTCTGTGGCTGCAGGTAAAATTTTAGGCTTAACGCCCAATAAAACCTTTGCATTGAACTGGGCAATTACTAACTCAAGTATCACCACTTTACGTTTGGTCGGCAGTGAACCACAACTGTTAAGCTTGAATGAACATCATTTTATTAAAGCTGAAAACTCAAATTTATTGACTTGGATTTAAGGATCAAACCATGACAAAAACAATTCTAATTACAGGTGCAAGTTCAGGTATTGGTGCGGGTATGGCACGTGAATTTGCTCAAATGGGTTATAACCTTGCAATTTGCGCCCGACGTTTAGAGCGTTTGGAAACGCTGAAACAAGAACTGGAAAGCCAGTTTGGTATTCGTGTTATTGCAAAAACGCTGGATGTCACCAATTATGATCAGGTGTTTCAGGTGTTTCGTGAATTTAAACAAGATTTTGGACAAATTGACCGCATTATTGTCAATGCAGGCGTGGGCGAAGGACGTCGCATTGGTAAAGGTAATTTTGCCATCAACAAAGCCACAGTAGAAACCAACTTTATTTCAGCTTTGGCGCAGTGTGAAGCCGCGGTTGAAATTTTCCGTGAGCAAAACTCAGGGCATTTGGTGATGATTTCATCTATGAGTGCCATTCGTGGTATGCCAAAACATCTTACTGCTTACGGTGCAAGTAAAGCTGCAGTAGCACATTTAGCAGAAGGAATTCGTGCAGAATTAATTGATACACCTATTCAAGTTACGACTATTTTCCCTGGTTATATTCGTACCGAAATCAACGAAGGTGCAAAAAAACTGCCTTTTGAAGTTGATGAAAAAACAGGTTCACGCTTACTTGCTGCAGAAATTGAAAAAGCGCCAATTAAAGCCTATGTACCTAAATGGCCATGGTTGCCATTGGGCTTAGCTATGAAAGTTTTACCATTAAAATTGGTCAATAAACTCGGCTAAATAGCAGCGATATCATAGTATTTGAATAGCATCCTGAAATTTAAAGCTGATGATGAATGCAATCACTTTAAATGACACGATGCTATTTTTATATTTGAGTCTCTACTTTTGTTTGGGTTTAAAATTTGTATTTTCGGTTTTCGTATTTAAGAGTGAAATGTGATGTGGCTTAGAACAGCAACCCTTGCCTTAATTCCCGCTTTGGTGATTCAGGGAAGTCGTGTTAAAAAGAACAAGATCCGATTGCCTGAAGCCGAAGGCGCACGAGAAGGTATTACAGGGGAAGGGCAAACGCTGTCATTATTGATTTTAGGCGATTCTGCCGCTGCAGGCGTTGGGGTAGCACATCAAAATGATGCGCTTTTAGGTGCGGTGATTTCTGCTTTGCAGCATCAGTACCAAGTACATTGGCGTTTAGAGGCGCAGTCTGGAGATACTACCTCACAAGTCATTCAAAAAACGAAAAAACTGGTAAATCAAAAATATGATGTTGTGGTTACTTCTGTTGGTGTCAACGATGTAACACGCTTAATGTCGGCACAGACTTGGATTAAACAACAGCAACATTTTTATCAACTTATTCAAGCGAAATTCCAACCTGAATTAATCATTGCTACGGGGGTTCCACCAATGCATTTATTTCCCGCATTGCCCAATCCATTATCTTGGCTATTTGGACAATACGCAAAACAAATGAACTTACAATTAGAAAAAATGATTGCACAACAAGAAGATATGCAGTGGATTGAATATGATATTCGAAAATATCAATCCATGAATTTAGAAATGGCAAAAGATGGTTTTCATCCAAGTAAAGAAATTTACCAGATTTGGGGGAAAGAAGTCTCGGATAGGATTTTGGAGTGGTTTTAGGTAAATTAACTTAAATAATGGTATAGTGTTAACAATCGTCAACACTAAATTATAATTAAATCATCAAGCAGAATGAAAATATGAAGAAACATCCCAATAAACATATTCGCGAAGCAATTGAATATGCGATTGAAAACGGCTGGGATGTTATCGATTCAGGTAAATCAGCACATGCAAAACAAATCTTGCGTAAAGTAAAGCAATGTCATGGAGATGAACTATGAATAACTATCACTTTACTGTTGTGGTACGTGACGCACGTTCTGATCTGTCTGTGCTAGAAGATAAGTTCTTTGAAGCGGGTTGTGATGATGCATTAGTTTGCAGTTATAACGATACAATTTATCTTGAGTTTGACCGTGAAGCTGAAAATGCAGAACAAGCGATTCACTCAGCATTAGACAATATTCGCTCATTAGGATTTCATGATCTGATAGTAGAAGAGCAAGGTTATTCAACTTTGGCAGTAATGGCTGAACGTGCTGGAATGACTCGTCAAGCATTATCTTTATATGCGCAAAATAAACGTGGTGACGGAAACTTTCCACGTCCGATGTATGGACTTGCATCTAGATCTGCAATGTATTTTTGGCCAGAAGTTGCGACATGGTTATTCAATCAAGGGAAGTTACATAAAAATCATTATGAAGTTGCTCGTACTGCAATGTCTTAGCTTAATTTAAAGACCAAAGGTTCAATCTATAAATGTCTGATTCTAAAATAGAAACCCATCCACTCGAACCCTTTTTACCAGCCAATGCCAAGCTGTTAATGCTTGGGAGTTTTCCACCACCTAAAAGCCGTTGGAAAATGGATTTTTATTATCCGAATTATCAAAATGATATGTGGCGAATTTTGGGCTTATGCTTTTTTCAAGATAAAAACTACTTTTTAGATTTAGAAGCTAAAAATTTTCATCTTCATAAAATTATTGATTTTTTAAACACCACTGGCATTGCTATTTCAGATACGGCGCAGCAGGTGATTCGCTTAAAAGGCAATGCATCAGACAAATTTTTACAGATTGAAAAACCAATGGATATTGCAGCACTTTTAAGCAAGATACCTTTATGTCAAAGCATTATGACCACAGGCGATAAAGCGACTGATACACTCATGTTATCTATGCCTGAATCTGCCGAAAAACCTCAAATTGGGCAGGCGACACATTGCTATTTTGCCAAGCGTGAGCTGCATTTATATCGGATGCCTTCATCTTCACGAGCCTATCCTTTAGCTTTAGAGAAAAAGGCAGAAGCGTATTTTAACTTATTTAAAGAAATAGGCTTACTATAAGTAACTTTAAATAATTGTAGACAGTGATGGCAGAGAAAGAAAAATACGCTTCCATAATTAATGTCTATCTATTGTCATTACATCATCCATTCAATAGGGAATAATGAAACTGTTTTCATCATAAAACGCTGAAACTGTGTGGTTTCAGGATCATGATGATACGTTTGAATACTGCCATCTGCCTGATGATCTAACCAAATAATTTGACCGTTTTCGTCTAATTGCAGTTCATACGCAATTTGTGGCAAATAGCGGTCTAAAGATTGAGAAACATCGTTTTGCAATTGTTCAGACTCTAACACCAAGCCAACTTCGGTATTTAATTTTGCAGAACGAGGATCAAGGTTAAAAGAACCTACAAAGACCATGCCATCTATATCAAAGAATTTGGCATGTAAACTCGAGGCGTTTTTGCCTTTGGCAGGAATTACGTTACCCGTTGCAACTTCATACCAAGTACGCTTTTTTCGTTCAATATAAGGCTTAAATTCATATAAACGAATACCTGATTTAAGTAAATCTACGCGATACTGCTGATAAAATGCATGTACCAAAGGCACATCATTGGCTAAAAATGAATTGGTCAATACACGTATCTGTATTCCTTTTTCAGCCAGTTGAGTGAGTGTTTTAAGACCATCTTCTGTTGGGACAAAATAGGCAGAAACCAGTTCTAAATGTTGTTTGGGCTCACCCATTAACTTTAACATTTGTTTGTAAATCAGTTGCTCGCCTTGAGCTGTACCCCGAATTTTATTCGGAGAATCTGCCACAAAATGCGCACATACCCACTGTACAGGATGTTGTTCTAATTTGATGCTGACTTCTTCTTGCGCGTTAGCCACACGTTCACGAATTTTATCTTTATATTTGGCATTTAATTCATAGCGATTACGCAATTCTCTCAATTGCAACGCGTTGCCTGTGCCTAATAATTGCTTTACTGAATAGCTTAGTTCGTCATTCCAAAACTCTAAAAACACGGCATTGGCTTGGGGGACAGCACTGCCATAGAATAGAATATCCATATCAGTAAATTGAAAATTTTCACTGGCATCAAAATATTCACGGCTA
The DNA here is from genome assembly GCF_013420425.1 of Acinetobacter sp. YH01007. Lineage (NCBI taxonomy): Bacteria > Pseudomonadati > Pseudomonadota > Gammaproteobacteria > Moraxellales > Moraxellaceae > Acinetobacter > Acinetobacter sp. YH01007. The sequence goes on from NZ_VOYC01000017.1 coordinate 55,623, forward strand.
ATATTACGCCCACCTGTCACGGCAATCGCCCCATCGGCAATAATTAGTTTATTGTGCATACGGCGATTGATTTGTTTAAAACGAAACAAATAATCCATCACACGAAAATGCCGATATTTGTACGGATTGAAAATTTTTATTTCAAAATTAGGATGCTGAGCAAGCCGTTTTAAGGTTGGATCAAGTTGCGTACCATTTTGATCATCAATTAATAAACGAACTTTTACACCACGATCTGCTGCTTTGAGCAGTTCAGCCAACATCAACTGACCAATTAAATCATCTTCCCAAATGTAATATTGTAAATCTAAATGGTGCTGTGCTTTTTGAATCAAATATAAACGCGAGGCGATGCTACTAAAGGCATCATTTAGAGAAAGATACGCTGTTAAATTTTGGGATAAATGTGCATCAATTTCCTGACCATTCAGCCAATGATCTACATAATGCTCAACAGGGCTATCTTTGCTCGCTTGATTCATCGGTAAACTGCATCCTGTCAGTAAAATAGCGAAAAAAGCCAACATTCCAAGCCAGTAACAAGGTCTTTGGATCTTCATGATTATTCTTAAGTCATTCTGTATTTATACATGGAGATTATCCTCATGTTAATGCTTGAAACTCTGAATAGAAAGAGGGTATTGTGAGAGTCTGTTGATATTTTATAAATAGCTTGCGAGATATCTCTCTCACATCGCAAACATAGACGAATTGTCAGCAGCCCCTTATCATCTGTTAATGTATTTTTTAGGGATAATTTGCTCATGAAATCACGTGCAGCCGTCGCATTCGGCCCAGGTCAGCCGCTTGAAATTGTTGAAATTGATGTTGCACCGCCGCAGGCTGGAGAAGTCTTGGTCAAAATTACCCACACAGGGGTATGCCATACCGATGCATTTACCTTATCGGGTGAAGATCCTGAAGGTGTTTTCCCTGCAGTTCTTGGCCATGAAGGTGCAGGTATTGTGGTTGAAGTTGGTGAGGGTGTGACCAGTGTTCAACCAGGCGATCATGTGATTCCGCTTTACACAGCAGAATGTGGCGAATGTTTATTCTGTAAATCTGGTAAAACCAACCTATGCGTTTCCGTACGTGCGACACAAGGTAAAGGTTTAATGCCTGATGGCACGACACGTTTTTCTTATAATGGACAACCGATTTATCACTACATGGGCTGTTCAACCTTTAGTGAATATACGGTAGTTGCTGAAGTATCTTTAGCAAAAATTAATCCTGAAGCCAATCATGAGCAAGTTTGCTTATTAGGTTGCGGTGTTACAACTGGTTTAGGTGCAGTTAAAAATACTGCAAAAGTCCAAGAAGGCGATACCGTTGCGGTATTTGGCTTAGGTGGTATTGGTTTAGCTGTTGTGCAAGGTGCGCATAAAGCCAAAGCCAGCCGTATTATCGCCATTGATACCAACCCAGAGAAATTCAAATTGGCAGAACAATTTGGTGCAACCGAATTCTTAAATCCAAAAGATTATGACCGCCCAATTCAGGAAGTCATTGTGGAAAAAACAGGTTGGGGCGTAGATCATTCTTTTGAATGTATTGGAAATACCAATGTGATGCGTTCCGCTTTGGAATGTGCGCATCGTGGTTGGGGACAATCCATTATTATTGGTGTTGCAGGTGCAGGTCAGGAAATTTCAACTCGTCCATTCCAATTGGTGACAGGTCGTACTTGGAAAGGAACTGCGTTTGGTGGTGTAAAAGGTCGTTCGCAATTGCCAGGCATGGTTGAAGAAGCCATGAAGGGTGATATTCAACTCGAACCATTTGTAACGCACACCATGGGGCTAGACCAAATTAATGAAGCCTTTGATTTAATGCATGAGGGTAAATCTATTCGTAGTGTGATTCATTTTGATCAATGATGAGTAACGCGCTTAAATAAAGACCCAACAAAAACCAAGCTTCGGCTTGGTTTTTTTAACCCCTGGATTCGCTAAAACAGTAGCTTAATTTTAATAAATACATCCAATAAAAATTATTTTACAAAAAGGATTGCCAAACGGAACAATACAGCGTATTTTAATTTTAACAGCTCATTTTTTGATGAAAACAAGATGTTAAAGCAACCTTTAATCGCAAACGCTTACTATTACTTTTGGCAGTTTCAATGATTGCCTGAGTCGCGTTCGGGCAAAAGGTTGCCCACCAGTTGATACCTGATCGGCAACCCTGATCAGGTTTTTTTATGTCTGGTGTTTTGAATTTTATAGGTTTTTCGGAGATTTAATCATGTACAACGTTAATTATTCATACTTTAGCAACTTTTATTGGTTTTACTTTAGTCAATCTATGACTCAAACCTTGCAATCCATTAGACCCATAACGCTGAAATAAATGATCGGACTGTAAAAAAGAGAAACAGTCCAAAGGAACAGACCAATGAATGCTTTAAATACTGCTTTACAACAACAGACCAACAATACTGAAATTAGTTTAAGTTTACCGCATCAACTCAAAGCGCAACTCCCACTTTCATCTGCGCTAAAACAACAAATCGCACAACATCGACAGATTATTCAGAACATTTTAGCGGGCACAGACCCTCGCTTATTGGTCATTACAGGACCTTGTTCAATTCATGATCCGCAAGCAGCACTCGAATACGCAGAAAAATTAAAACAATTACAAAGCCAAGTTTCAGATCAAATTTTCTTGGTGATGCGCGCCTATATCGAAAAGCCACGTACTACGGTAGGCTGGAAAGGCTTTTTGTATGACCCAGACTTAGATGGCTCTGCAAACATGCAATTAGGCTTAGAAAAATCACGTGAACTGTATCTACAAATTATAGAAATGGGTTTACCAATTGCTTCTGAAATTTTAAGCCCAATGGCAACGGGATATTTTGATGATGTACTGGCTTGGGGTGCAATTGGCGCACGTACCAGTGAATCACAAATTCACCGTGAAATTTCTAGCGCCATGCCGTATAGCATTGGTTTCAAAAACGGAACTGATGGCTCAATTCAAATTGCATTAGATGCAATTCAATCGGCAAGTCATCCACATCAATTCATGGGAATGAGCCAGTCGGGTTTACCTGCTATTTTGTCATCACAAGGTAATCCACACGCGCATTTAATTTTACGTGGCGCAAATTCAGGGCCAAATTATCAATTGGCAGAAATTGAGAAAATTCAGCACAAAGCCAAAGGGCAGTTGCCTGCATTGATTATTGACTGTAGTCACGGTAACAGCCATAAAGACCCACAACAACAACCGCAAGTCTTGCGTACCATTGTGGCAGAACGTGAACAGACGCAAGTCCGTGGCATCATGTTAGAAAGTCATTTGGTGGATGGAAATCAAAAGATTTCTTGCGAGATGACTTATGGTCAATCTGTTACCGATGGCTGCTTGGGTTGGGATAAGACTGAACAACTGCTTATTGAGGTCGCTGAAAGCTTAAATCGTCAGGTTTTGGCTAAAACTGCATAAAAAATAAAACTCCAGAAACCCAAAAAACCTGAAATTTCAGGTTTTTTGGGTGGGAGAGTATTTAAAAATCAACTCTTCTTAGATTAGTTTTTAAAATAACAATTCTTTTGCTGCTATTAAAAACTAAGCCTGAATATCTGCATTAGGTTGTTTAGCCACAACAAATTTATAGAAAATTAAACTGATTAAGGTCACAACAGCACAGAGCAAATACGCTGCGGTATAGTCATAACCCGCAATAATCCAACCTAGAATTAACGCGCCTAAGGCGATACCAATATCGTAACAACAAAAATACGTAGATGTGGCATGACCAATACGATCTTTAGGGGAGCGTTGAATTGAAATGGTTTGCAGGCAAGGTTGGGCAGACCCGAACCCTACACCAATTAATGCAGCAGCCAACATAAAACCGAATACACTGTGTACCTGACTCAAGACAATTAATCCTAAAGCAAATAATATAATTGCAGGATAAATCACATAACTCGCCCCTTTACGATCATAAATTTTGCCTGTAATTGGGCGCAAAATCATCATCGAAACTGCAAATATCACGAAGAATAAACTCGCATAAGACAGCATATTGCGTGATTCTGCAAAGGTGGAAATAAATGACATAATACTGGCATACGCGAAAGAAACCATCATCACCATGAGTGATACAGGAATTGCTTTTTTCTCTACAAAATCTTGAAGCCCTAATTTACGTTTAGGTGTTGTTTCAGTTTTTACTTTTTGGGTCGCAATTGGAATCATTAAACAGAAGGCGAAACCTACCCAAACACTGACGGATAGTAAGGTAGAAATACTGGCATAAGAAACACTTTGAATCAGACTTAAACCAATTAAAGGTCCCAATACAATCCCTAAATTTACTGACACCAAAAAATAGCCCATACCTTCACCTTTGCGACTGTCTGGAATAAAGTTATTGGCAATAGGGACGGTAACTGTGGTGACAATGCTGAACCAAATCCCATGTAAAAAACGCAGTACGAGTAGAAACAGTAAACTATCTACAAAAATGTATGCCACGCTACACAGACAAAACATGATTTCAGAAACATATAAGGTTTTCTTTACACCAAATTTTTCAATAATCAAACCGCTAAATGGGCGAATCGCGATTGCAGATAACATAAACAAAGTCATGGCTAAACCTGCCTGTGACAAGCTACCACCCAACTCATTCACAATATAAATAGGCAAAACTGTCGTTTGCGCAAAATAAAATATGAATAAGAACAAGTTATTGAATAAGCAGAGAATAAACGACTTATTCCATAAATGTTCAGCATTTATAGCAGACATAATTTAAACCTATATGGTGAGTGGAGCAGCGTGTAATGTGTACTTTGTTATACAGATGCTTTGTTATTGGAAATCATCACACCGCGAGATCATGCAAAAAATAATAAACCCATTTATGTGAAAAGTACAGCTATTCAATAAAATTAAACTTAAAATTAGATTTTAATGCAATTATTTTAATTATTTTATCAAATAAAGATAATTAGGTTTATTTTCTAAAGTTGCAATACAAAAAAAATCAGCCGAAGCTGATTTCTTTGAATTTGAGCGATTAAACGCTGCAAATTTAAGGCTTATAAGCCAGATTCATAGTCTGCACTTGATAAAAGCTGTTCTACATCTGCCATATTGTCTGGTTTGATTTTATAAATCCAGCCTTTGCCATACGGTTCATCATTCACAAAATCAGGGTCATCTTCTAAATTGCTATTCACTTCAACTACTTCGCCTGAAACAGGGGCGTGAATATCTGAAGCTGTTTTAACAGACTCAACCACACCTGCTTGTTCACCCGCAATTACTTTTTGACCAACTTCAGGTGCTTCTACATAGACCAAATCGCCTAAAGCATCTTGTGCATGGTCTGAAATACCTGTGACGATCAAATCACCTTCAATACGCACCCATTCATGTGTTCTTGCATATTTTAATTCAGCAGGGTGATTCATTTGATAACTCCTTAAATTGTATCGAATCTTTTTGCCATGTTTTATACATGCTTTTTGCCAAAAACAAAAGTTTATAAATACGGATCTTTACGCCAATTGCTCGGACTGCGTCCACTCCAGCGTTTAAAAGCACGACTAAAATTAGCCACATCGCTATAACCCAATTCATCGGCAATTTGTTCTAGCGTGTAGTCGGTACGGGAAAGCAGGGAAGTCGCATGTCGATAACGGACTTCATCGACCAAGTTTGAAAATGAAGTACCTTCTGCAGCCAGTTGACGTTTGAGTGTGCGGTCGGACATGTGTAGATAGTCGGCAACATTTTCAATGCTTAAATAATGCTGTTCTGCATGAGTTAAAATATCACGCACCCGCATAGAAATTCGGCGACGTTCACCTAAAGCTGAAAGCTCAGCTTCACATTGATTAATCGCAATTTGACTGGCAATAGGATCGGCATTAATCATTTTTAAGCCCAGATATTGCTTATCAAAACTTAAACCTAAATACGGCTGATCAAAACGGAATTGATGATAAGGAAATTTCGAAAAATACTGATCAAAACCTGCAGGTTTAGGAAAGTCAAAATCGACTTCACCTGTAAAGTGTTCGGTACCTGTCATGGCTTTACTCATGGTAATCATGCCAATAATTAAAGCGATGGCAATTTCTGTGCGTAAAGGTTCCATGTGAATATCACACTGCAATTGCAGACTGGCTTTTTCACCAAAAGTTGAGAAAAACAATTGTAAAAAGGGCATACGCAGTTGAATAAAACGATTGGCTAAAATCAACGCATCACTAATTTCATGCGCAGTCATAATCGCATAGCCAATAAAGCCATGAATGGAAATGCGCATTTGCGTACCAAGATGATAACCGAGCGTCGATTCGCCTGTAAGTTTTAAAGCATGTTTAACCAACTCATTGGCAATAGGTGTAGGAATACGACATTCTGGGTCTGCCAACATTTCGCTATTGAGTTGAAATGGTGCAAATAAGGTATCTGCGTTATAACCCCAACGGGATACAACATCCAAAACCAATAAGCCATAAACCCCTGGAACACCTTGTTCCTGACGTGCTGATATTGTTTTCATGCATGTTCCATTGCATTTGCTAATTTTATTTTAATTTGCCTTAGCGACTGTCATCTATGCATATCTTAGTTTGCCAAACGGCGACATAAGAACGTAGATGACATATTGCATCTTGGCATGAAAATTAAAGAAATTCTATGGAAATTGTTAGACAAAACAGGCTTTGACTATATGCGATAAATCTGCATTTCATCAAAGCCTGAGTTACAGCAAAGTTGCTGGAGATGCTAATTTTTATCAGTCGATGGTTTTACGATTTTATCTTGTTCAATTAAAAAACCACCTGTTTGACGCTGCCAAAGTTGTGCATAAATTCCGTTCATAGCCACCAGTTCATCATGCGTACCTTGTTCTGCAATACGTCCTTGATCGAGCACAATTAAACGATCCATTTGTGCAATGGTAGATAGTCTGTGTGCAATCGCGATTACAGTTTTACCTTGCATGAGTTCATCGAGGCTCGATTGAATTGCCGCTTCAACCTCAGAGTCGAGCGCACTGGTGGCTTCATCTAAAATTAAAATAGGTGCATCTTTTAAGAAAACACGGGCAATGGCAATACGTTGACGTTGTCCACCTGAAAGTTTAACACCCCGTTCGCCCACGTAGGCTTCATAGCCTTTTTTGCCACGTAAATCGGTCAATTGTGGAATAAATTCTTCGGCTTTGGCTTTGCGTACAGCTTCAAACATTTCTGCATCAGTCGCGTCAGGACGACCATATTTAATATTTTCAGCCACAGTACGGTGTAATAGCGAAGTATCTTGAGTGACAAGTGCAATATTTTTACGCAAACTGTCTTGGGTTACATCTTCAATATTTTGCCCATCAATCATAATTGAGCCGTGTTTGAGCTGATAAAAATGTAAAAGCAATTGAATGAGGGTCGATTTACCTGCACCCGAACGTCCCACAATACCAATTTTTTCGCCTGCACGAATATGCAGATTAAACTGGTCAATCACGTTTTTACTATTATAGGCAAAACTGACATCTTTAAACTGAATTTCGCCTTGAGCAACTTGTAATGGCTTCGCATTGACTTTGTCTTGAATCGCAATTGGACGTCCAAGAGTTTTCATACCATCTTGAATGGTGCCGACATTTTCAAACAGGGCAGAGGTCTGCCACATCATAAACTCGGCAATACTGTTGAGTTTAAGAATCATGGCTGTGGTGGCTGCAATAATCCCCAATTCTGCACGACCATTTAACCACAGCCAAATTGCAGTACCTAAAACGCCTACATACAACACCACGCTCAGTAAATTGATGCTGATTTCATATTGAGCGCCCAAACGCATTTGTTTATAAACCGTCACCATAAATTCTTGCATAGATGCTTTGGCGTATTGGCTTTCACGGCCTGCATGCGCAAACAATTTTACGGTTTGGATATTGGTATAAGCATCGGTCACACGTCCTGTCATCACTGCACGTGCATCGGCTTGTTCATTAGATACTTTGCTCAAACGCGGAATAAAATAAGCTGCTGCAAGAATAAATAAAGCCAACCATAGCAATAACGGCAAAATGAGCATTGGAGAAATTGCGCCCAATACTAGGCTAATCGTAATAAAGTAAATGAATACATAGGCAAGCATATCGCCCAAAATGACCCAAAACTCACGTACTGCTAAGGCGGTTTGCATGACTTTGGCAGAGAGTCTTCCTGCAAAATCATTATGGAAAAAATCCAGACTTTGTTGCAACATTAAATTGTGGAAACGCCAACGCAAACGCATTGGAAAACCACTGTATAACATTTGATGCTTCACAATTGACTGCGCACTGGCAAAAAAGATATTGGCCAATAAAATACAAAACAGCAAAGTAAGGTTCTGCTGATGTTGCGCAAGGAAAGTATCTGGCTGACTTTGACTAAGCCATGTGACTAAATCGCCAATTTTTGCATATAGCAAAGCTTCAAAGCTGGCAGCGCCTGCAGTACATAAAACCAATAACAATAAATATGGACGTACACCTGAAGCTGCTTGCCAAACAAAGGCAAAAAACGTGGTTGGCAAGGGTTCGGTCAAACCTTTATTTGGATAAGGATCTATAAGTTTCTCGAACCACTTGAGCATACGATGTTACCTTGATGACTAAACCTAAATTTAAAGATAGATAAATTTAAGACAGTAAAAACAAAAACTTAGGATAAAGTTAAGAGCATTCCTGTGAATATTTCTTAACTTATAGTGATACAGCTTGTAGGTCTAGTTTACGCCATAACACAGCAAATGTTGAAAATAGAAATATAGATGATTAATTTGCATACAAAATCACGTTATAGATTCACTTTTATACATAAAGCTGCAACACATCAAAAATTATCCATCCACAAAACGCGTATTGGTTCACATTTTTAATGATATTTCATCGAACCAATAGCATATAAACATTTAATTTTAATGAAAAAATTAATTTAAATTCAACATTGATTGCTATAATCACGCCCATTTTTAGCTCAACCGTGCTGTAAATTGGTTTTAAGTTGATATTTTTATGATGCGTAATTTTTTAGGTGCAATTGCACTATATTTGGGATTTATTTTTCCTGCTCAAGCCATGCCATTTGATCCATTGATTGGTACATGGAAAGTCATTGATGATCATAAAGGGCATTATGTTGCAGAAATTGTGATTCGTAAGAACTCTAAAACTTCGGAATATAGTGCTGTAATTACTCGAAATTTGTTATCGGTAGGCACAATTCAATTAGAGGTATGCAGTAAATGCCAAGGCAACTTAAAGAATCAGCCCATAAAAGGCATGCAGGCATTAGAAGGCTTGGTAGCAAATTCAAATCCAAAACAATTTTCGCAAGGACAATGGATTAACCCGAAAGATGGTTATGTCTATAAAATTGATGCTCAATTAAATGCGGCGAATAATCAAATGAAAGTATATGGCAAAGCCAAGAGCGCGAATGCGATTAGCACGATGACTTGGAAAAAACTTTAACAGATTGTACGGCGTATTTTTGAAGCTACTTGATTGAAAGATTGAGTAGCTTTTTATCTTTTTGTGAATGATAAGATAAATTGAGACACCGAACACTCAAAATAAACCCATATATATCAATTGCTTAATATATTCATGTTATTCACCAATTAAAATGTCTATGCGATAAACCATTTAAAATGGCCTGTTTTTAACTGCAAGAGTCAAGAACAGGATTTAAATTTCTTTGTTCAATAACAACTTTCTGAGCTTTACGACTCGGCATACTTTTCTTGGCACGGGAACTTTTATTTTGTTTTTCCAACTCTTCATGTTGTTGCTGGATATGGGCCAGAACCGCACCTAATCTTTTATTCTTAACTACTTCATTCTGCTGCAGTCTAGCCAGTTTATTGAAAATACTGTAGTTGATCTTCCGTCCTTCGTGCATGATGGCCACAGTACCATCTGGATACTCTAAAAATGTTATGTATTGCCCAACAAGTTTGTGGTTCAGTGGTGTTGGCTCAAGCATATAAATACACTTGTCATACGTGATAGTCAGATTCTTCGTGACCTTACGCGGTTCCTGCCAGGTAAAAATATCCTCTAGCTCAGCATCAGATTCCGTTAAAGGTCGATGCAAGTTCTTCGAGTTTCTCGCACACTTGGCAAACTTCTGATTGAACTGCTCAATGAAGCAGGGCAGCCAAGCATTGGCCTCGGTAATTGAGCAGATGCCTTCCAAACGCATTTCCTTGATCAGGCGATCCTGCAGAGTTCTGTTGGCGCGTTCCACACGTCCTTTGGCCTGTGGTGAGTTGGCAAAGATAATATCAATAGTGAGACTACTGAGTACGCGTCCAAATTGCGTAATCTTGGTGTCTTTCTTGCTGCTTTGATTGACTCTAAAAACTGAGTGCTTATCACTGTAAAATGCTAAAGGTTTACCATGCTGTTCGACATACAGGCGTGTTGAAATCATATAGTCAAAGGCTGATTCTGATTCACAGAAGCGTAAATGCTGCAATTTACCAGTTGCATCATCGATAAATACCAGCAAACAGCACTTAGGTGCTCGTCCTTCAAACCAGTCATGATGTGAGCCATCGATTTGGACCAATTCACCATAACAGTCTCGATTATAACGAGGCTGATACGGGCGTTTCAGACGTTTATGACGAGGAATCCATAAATTGGCTGCAATCATCCAAGAACGCAGGGTTTCTACCGAAATATCAAATCCATGAATGGTAGTCAGCTTTTCATGTGCTAAAGTGGGACCGAAACCACGAGCAGCATGTGCTAATGCAGCAGGACCTTGAGCTTTATATTTTTGCAATAAGCGTCTGATCTGACGTTCTGAGATATGTAATAACTGAGCAGCCTGGGACTGGGTTATGCGTTGATCACAGATTTCCTGCAAGACCGACAATCTTTTAAGTTCTTTATCCGACATAGATACCAACATAACAAACCGTCCGCTAAGAAAATCGCAAAAGTGCGTATTCTAAAAGCGGACATTTTTACTTTGGAGAAACCGGACATTTCTATTTTGGAGTTACAATTCAATTGCGTATAATCTATATTATGTTAAATAAGATATCTAAAGACAGCACCCGATTTAGTTGCGTTACCGCAACTCATTTTGATCGTTGGTGCTGCACCTGACAGTTTCGATCATAAACGATCTTGCCGTCAAGTGTATCCTAAATAACATAATATAAGTTATGCCGAAATCAGAACACTACTCGATTTGCGTGCAAGCAAGCTTACGCAAATCTGCGTGGCTATGACATCAATATCATTATTGATAAGACTTGATCTCAGCCATAATTTTTTGAATGGATGCTCTATCGTGAATTTGTAAATAATCTCTTATGTAGATGAGTTTATTTATATTTTTTTGAAGTACGTCTTGTTGTTCAGGATCAGCTAATTTCATCTGTCTGCTTAATTTAAATATCAAGCTACAAATACTTTCCCTGACTATTTCATAGTCAATAATTTGATTATATTCAATATGTTGTTGATCAGATAAAGTCTTGTCTAAATGATCTAAATTAAACTGTATGAGTTGTATCATGATATCGATCCCAAGAATTATCCCCTAAAAATTAGGGTTTTAGCTATCTTTTAGTCAAAAGCTATTCTTCTTTTATACCAAATCTAAAAATTCAGATTTAAAGATAAAGTCGCTGTACGTGGCGCACCTAAGAATAAATAATCATCACCATAAAATTCACCTGCATCACGCCAGTATTTCTTATTCAATAAATTATTGATGTTGAAACGTAACTGTGCATCGGTTGTATTCAACTTAAATTGATATGCAGCGCCTAAATCAAAGACACTATAACCGCTCACTTTTGCAGTGCCTTGCTTATTGGCATATTTGCTTGAACTATACTGACCGCCTGCAAGCACTCGTAAACCTTCAATATTGGGTACTTGATAAGTAAGATGTGTTGCAAAACGAACTTTAGGCACGTTTTGCGCTTGATGATTGCCATATTCAACCGCTTCAACCTCATCTAAACGAGCTTTGGTCAATGCTAAAGATGAGCTTAATGCCAGATGATCTGTTAATTCTCCATTCAGCCCTAATTCTAAACCAAGGCTACGTTGCTCACCTTCTTGAACAAAATAACGTTTATCTAAGATCGGCTTAGAGTATTGATTATCTTGACGTAAATCAAAAATAGCTGCGGTTAATAAAAAGTTATGAATCTGCTGTTTTAAACCAATTTCATATTGTTCAGAATGGATTGGTGCTAAGGTTTCTGCACTATTTTCTACAAACCAAGGCGCAGTTTTTCCATCTGACAGCCCTTTTGCATAAGAAGCATACAGAGTTGTTGATTCTGATGGGCTATAACTCACAGCAAATTGTGGTAAAAATTTATCTAAATCCGTATAGCGGGTTTTTATCACCTGTGCACTAAATGTATTGCACGAATATGCTGCCTCACATCCATCTCGGTAATAACCAAAAGGAAATACCGAATAATCATCCACCTTAGATTTACTGTGTGATGCCACCAATCCTAAATTCCAGTCATCATTGAAAGCATAGTTGTATTTTAAACTGGTATTTAGACTATCAATTGTGACGGGCTTGCCCCAGCTTTGGTAACCTAGTAAACGCTCCCATTTCACATTTTGTGGCACTTTGCCATCAAGTAATTGATAACCCGGAACAGATTTTTGTTCTGATCGCTGCGCTTCAAGATCAAACTCAAATTTGGATTGTGCTGTGGCTTTCCAATCCAATGCCAATGCCGCCAAATAACGCTCGCCATCTACATGATCTACATAAGAATCAATCTGTTCATTGACTAAATTAATGCGATAGCCAAATTGGTGATCTTCTCCCAAAAATCCCCCAACGTCCCCTGCTACTGCAAATTGTCCATGTTCATCTGCAGAAAAGCGCAGCGCCTGAATATCTTTAGGTCGCTTAGTGACATAATCGTATCGAGTTGTTGAATACCATTTTCTGCATCAACCCAAGGTACCCAACACAGCGATGACAGAATGAAGATTTTTAAAGGCGCAGTGAATATATTCTGTTTGAATTTACAATTGTACATATAAAATCTTGCATTAAAAAAGTAGTGATGCTTGAGGCATTTAGCTGTGCAGATTATGACAATTCGCGTTGAAGGAATCGAGTAAAAGTCTGGGTAAATTGCTGTCCTTGCTCTGTAAAAAACCAATTTACATGTCCAACAATCCAATCATAATAAGCAGCATCGGCATGTTTCAGGTTTTGGGTAATCCCGACAAAATATTCAAGTTCTGAAAATGCGAAATCCAAATGCACAATTTTTAGCAGTTCTGGCAAAATACTAAAGTCTTGTTGTGGGTGTATTTCTGCACAATACGCTTGTAAAAACGCGCTTAAACCCGCTTCATCAACATTAATTTGTGACGTATGTTCTAAAGCCAGCCAATCTATAAAGTTACGCTCAATCGTGACCGCAAGGTCATAAAGCGCTGAATTTCGATCTGATAAACCAAAATCAATTACCGCTGTAATATTGGCATCGGCACTTTGCGCAGACCAAAACAGATTGGAAGCATGCAAATCATTATGCGTCCAAATTTTAGTGGTCTGCTGCAATATATGCTTAATTTTATGATGCGTCTGAGATACACGCTCTAAAAAAACGGCGTCTAAGTTTTTATCGGCAAAATAACGGCTCAATTCAGGGCTATTTTGAATACGTTGCTGAATAGCCGTTACAATATTTTCACTTTCTAAAAGCTGCTGATTCGATACCAAATAACGCGCCGATCTGCCATGTAACTCAGGAAAATCCTGCATGGCGACATGCAATTTGGCAAGCAAACTTCCCACTTTTGCAGCATGTTCTGTATAGAAAAACGGCGTCCAAGATTGCTGATCGACATATAAGTCAAAACCTGCTGCTTTTTCGTAGACTTCATAAGTCCAGTCGCCCATTTCTAAAGCGGTCAGTCCGCAATTCGAGGCAATTAATGTCGCAACAGGAATGTTTTTACTGGCTAAATGTCGCAAAAAAGCATGCTCTTGCAAAATATCTTGCGCATTACGAAATGAACGATGACTGCGTTTAATGAAATACGAGCGACTTCCTATTTTATCTGTACTGACTGCATCCTGCGTGACTTCAATCACTGCGGCTGATGAAAATGGGCGCGGACTGCACCACAGAATTTGAATACCCCCTTGCAAGCATGGGTAATACGGTTGCAGGTTGTGTAATTCTGAGACAGTCAGATGTGCCCAATCTTTATATTCCCAGTCATTCCCCATGCCATGACCTAAATCATGTGTGATTGTGGTCATTTTCGATATTCCTTAACCTGATCAGCATTGTGTAATCGTATATTCCCTGCCATCCATTTCAAATAATCATTTTTTAGATAGATGATAGCTATTTAATTAACGGTCTTGGCTTGTCGTAAACGCAAATTCACTTCATCTACAATCTGATCTAAACCTGTGTCATAAGCAGCTTCACTCACAAAAGACACCATATTTTGTGTAACTTGCGGCAAATTGTAATCTGCATACCATGACAATGAATTCACTTCTATTTCACGTTCACCCTGCAAAATCACGAATCTTTTTTGCATCCAAGCCTGCAAATTTTCACCCGTATAGGCATCATAAAAAATAATATCGGTCAGATAAAAATCTTTCATCATGTAGGAGTAAGCCACGCTATTTTCTTCTGGCTCATAATTAAAAAAAGGTGTGGTGGTCAGATGAAACTCAACCAGAAAATGACGTTTTAAACGATGATTTTGATATTCCGCTTTGACTTTAATCGGGCAACTGATTTGCGCAAAATCAATTTCATGTTCAGTATTTTGCTTAAAATATTCAGCCAAAGACCAGACCTGATGTTTAATGAAATCCTGCATTAAAAACTCAGGTTCAAGTTGTGAATTGATTAATCCCAACAGTAAAGATTCAACTTCTTCTTTCGTTAAATAAATGTCTTCAACAATATGCATGCCAATCTCTAAATATGCTGCTGCGATAGAAAAATCCTAACGGAAAGGCTTGTGTTTGTATAGCTATGCAATCGTAGAGTGTGATCTATATCTAGCAATCAATTATCCACGTAGATTGAATCTTAATCATGTTTTCAGCTATGCTATCAACACATCAAATTTCACTTCAAACACGCCTCGTTGCGTAGGAGTAATCTCATGTCTAAGAAGTTACCTATTTACTTCTCTGACGCTGCTTGGGCGTCATTACAAAAAATCATGGGCAGCGATGGTAAACCCAGCCCTAGCCTGAATGCCCTGCTTGAACAAATTGAATTGCTGAATCAGCATGATTTTCAAGCGCTTGCTAAAAGAAAAACGCTGCATCTTCCCGTAACAATAGAATCCATTCCTGCAGGTTTTCCTTCGCCTGCTCAAGACTATATTGATAAAAATATTGATCTGAATGAATATCTTATTCCTAATGAAAATGCGACCTTTTTAAATGTGGTACGCACTACCTCTATGGTGAATGCAGGGCTTGAATACGGCGATATTGTACTGGTAGATCGCAGTAAAGAAGCCAAACACCGCAGCATTGTGGTTGCATTAATCGACCAAAAAGACCTGACTATTAAACGCTTGATGATTACAGCCAAAATGTCCAAAAGTGAATTGGCTGAACATTTTGGTGAAGACTACGACCCTGCCACTTTGCCCGAAGCTTGGCTCAAGGCAGAAAGCCCCGACTACGACAGCATTTACCTGAAAGATGGGCAAACTTTTGAAGTGTTTGCTGTGGTCACGTGGAATTTGAAAAACCTGATGGTTTAAACACCACAATAATGCATAAAAAAGCCGAATAAGTAAAATAGTCATGAAAGCTTTAGAGCAAGTTTTTGCGCTCATTGACATTAATAATTGTTATGTGAGCTGTGAGCGGTTGTTTCAACCACACCTGAATCATCGTCCTGTGGTGGTGCTTTCCAATAACGATGGCTGCGTGGTGTCACGTTCCGAAGAAGCCAAACGACTTGGCATTAAAATGGCTGTGCCCTTTTACCAAGTTCAAGAATTAATTCAACAACATGATGTTGCGGTCTTTTCAAGTAATTATGCGCTCTATGCAGAAATGTCCAGACGTTTTAATAATATTATTCAAGAATTTGTCAGTGCCAAAGATGTTGAAATTTATTCGATTGATGAAACTTTTATTGAGTTGAGTTCATATTCTCAGCGCGATTTAAACGCACTTGCACAGGAAATTAAAACAACCTTGTGGAAATGGCTGGCTCTTCCTGTTTGTGTTGGTATTGGTCAAAGTAAAACTGAAGCCAAACTAGCCAATCATCTTGCTAAGCGAAACCGCTATTTCAACAGCGTATGTAATTTACTGGATATGGATTTATGCAGCAAAGAAGCCTTGTTTCAACACATTGATGCCGCTGAAGTCTGGGGTGTGGGACGCAAAAACGCTAAAAAATTACAATCATTGGGTATCCGTTCTGTATTTGATCTAGCAACAAGCAATCCAGACCAAATGGAGCGCCAATTTTCTATTTTGATGAAAAAAACCATTCTTGAACTCACAGGTACAGCATGTATTGAACTGGAGCACAATACCGTAAGTAAGCAGCAAATCATCAGCTCACGTTCTTTTGGGCAGCGTGTAACAGATATTCATGCGCTTTCAGAAGCTTTGAGCGATTATTTACAATCTGCTGTGCAAAGGCTCAGAGCTGAAAAAAGTTTATGTGGTTGTATGATCATTTTTGCGCAATCTAACCGTTTTGATCCGCGCCAAGTTTTTTACAATCAATCGGTCACTATTGCTTTCAATGAGCCAACAGATTCTGCTTTGCTCATGAACAAAGCCATGATGAAGCATGTGACAACGCTATTTCAGGAAGGGATTGCCTTTAAAAAATGTGGTGTGATTTTAACGGGACTTGAACCCAAACAAAGCTATATTCACGACCTGCTTACAGATACTGACGCCATTGAAAAACAGGAACAATTACAGCAAGTGTTGGATACCGTGAAAAATAAATTTGGTGTGCAAAAACTCGCCATTGGAGCATGTAAATTGCAAGATCGAACTTGGGCGATGCAGCGCAGCCATTTAAGCCCGAATTATTTTAGCTGGGAAGGTTTATTGGCGCTTGGTGATTAGCAGTGATTTGATTGGGCTAAAAAAGCTCACAATATGAGACCTAATTTAATGCTTAAAAGTACTACAAAGTAGTATACAATTAAACACTACAAAGTAGTATAAAGGTGTTTGATGTATACCATCTGTGAGACTACTTTTTTACCAATGAATATCCCTACTATTGGACTGAAGAACAATACAATGACTTTAAAATTTTCATTGCCGAGAACCCTACAGCAGGAGATGTAGAACCTGGTACTGGCGGCGTTCGTAAAATTCGATGGGGTGGAAAGAGTAAAGGTAAACAAGGTGGTGTTCGTGTAATTTATTACAACCGTTTAGCAAATGGCGAAATTTGGTTATTGACCTTATATAGTAAAGACACAATTACCCAACTTGAGAAAAAGACACTTAGACAATTAGCGGAGTTACTGAAATGAGTCGTTTATTAAGTGACAAAGAATTGGAAGCTCGAGAAGCAAAACGAGACTTAAATGTTGAATTATTAGAAGGCGTTAAACAAATGCTTGCTAATAACGCAGCAAGAAAAACTGTGATCAATGAAACAGATGTTGCTTTAGCACGAAGAAAGTCTGAACTCACTCAAGATCAATTTGCTAAAATTTTAGGTATCTCTAAACGTACATTGGAATCTTGGGAGCAAGGTGTTAGAAGACCTTCAGGAGCAGCTCAATCACTGATTAAATTGTTTATTTTAGATCCTCAATTTGTTCGTGACCATCTCGCTTAAATGAAATAGCCCTCAACAACGAGGGTTATTATTTTGCCTTTCCTATAGCAACAGCAAATCTTAGATAGCATTTGAAATGCAACACCATGTTGTTGCCATAATACCTGACTCGGACTTTTAAAGCCGAGTCTTTTTCTTGGACGGTGATTCAAATCAGAACAGCGTTCTACTTCTGCAAGATTAGTCTTTATTCAGCCCAACAAACTTGGCACGTGCTTTATGCAGTTTTTTGTAGCTGTCGATTAAACGTAAATGACGATCTAAACCTTCAAGCTGCATATTGGTTTCGGTTAGACCATAGAAACGTACTGTGCCTTCAACAGAACCCATGACTGCATCCATACGTTCATTGCCAAACATACGGCGGAAATTGACAGCATAATCGGCAATATCCATTTCATCATCTAAAATAACTTCAAGCACGACATTCATACATTGATAGAACAAGCCACGTTCTACGGTATTGGTGTTGTATTGTAAGAATGCTTCGACTAAATCTTTAGCTTCTTCAAACTGTTCTAATGCCAAATAAATCAACAATTTTAATTCAAGGATAGTGAGCTGTCCCCAAACGGTATTGTCATCAAATTCAATGCCAATTAAGGTTTTGATTTCAGTATAGTCATCTAGCTCACATTCTTCCAAACGCTCAACTAAAGCTTCAAGTTGTGCATCATCCAAACGGTGCAGATTTAAAATGTCTTCACGGTACAGCAAAGCTTTATTGGTATTATCCCAAATCAGGTCTTCCACCAAATACACTTCTGAATAATCAGGGACTAAAATTCGGCAAGCAATCGCACCTAAATGTTCATAAATCGCCATATAAGATTCTTTGCCCATTTCTTCCAAAATCGCAAATAAAGCCTCAGCTTCTTCGACATTACTGTATTGACCATTGTTGGTGAAATCCCACTCTACAAATTCATGGTCTGCCTGCGCACTAAAGAAACGCCAAGACACCACACCACTTGAATCAATAAAGTGTTCAACATAGTTATTCGGCTCAGTTACCGCATTCGTGCTAAAGGTCGGCTGTGGTAAATCATTTAAACCTTCAAAACTACGCCCTTGCAATAACTCGGTTAAGCTTCGCTCTAAAGCGACTTTAAAGTTTGGATGTGCACCAAATGAAGCAAAGACACCGCCTGTACGTGGGTTCATTAAGGTCACACACATGACAGGGAATTGACCGCCTAAAGACGCATCTTTCACCAATACTGGAAAACCTTGTTCTTCTAAAGCCTGAATACCTGCCACAATGCTTGGATATTTTGCCAAAATTTCTTGCGGTACATCAGGCAGACTCATTTCTTCCTGAATAATTTCACGCTTCACTGCACGTTCAAAAATTTCAGATAAACACTGTACTTGCGCTTCTGCCAGCGTGTTGCCTGCACTCATCCCGTTACTTAAATATAAGTTTTCAATTAAATTTGATGGGAAATATACCGTTTCACCATCGGATTGACGCACAAATGGCAATGAACAAATACCACGCTCAGTATTACCCGAGTTGGTGTCATATAGATGTGTGCCCAGCAACTCATCTTCAGGATCATAAATTTCTAGGCAATACTCATCTAAAATTTCTTTAGGCAATTCACCATTTGGGCCAGGTTTAAACCATTTTTCATTTGGATAATGCACAAACTCGGCATTGGCAATCTCTTCGCCCCAGAACTGATCGTTATAGAAGAAGTTACAGTTCAAACGCTCGATGAATTCACCCAAAGCAGATGCTAATGCACTTTCTTTAGTTGCGCCTTTACCATTGGTAAAACACATTGGCGATTGCGCATCACGAATATGCAATGACCAGACATTGGGTACGATATTACGCCATGAGGCAATCTCAATTTTCATGCCCAAACCTGCCAAAATACCCGACATATTGGCAATAGTTTCTTCAAGCGGTAAATCTTTACCAGCAATAAAAGTCGCTTGAGATGAAGTCAAGTTCGGCATCAGCAAAGCTTGTGCATCGGCATCAATACTTTCAACTTGCTCAATCACAAACTCAGGGCCTGTTTGCACGACTTTCTTTACGGTACAACGGTCAATAGAACGTAAAATCCCCTGACGGTCTTTTTCAGAAATATCTGCAGGCAATTCCACCTGAATTTTAAAAATCTGCTTATAGCGGTTTTCAGGATCGACAATATTGTTTTGAGATAAACGGATATTATCGGTTGGAATATCTCGTGATTGGCAATAAACCTTCACGAAATACGCAGCACACAATGCAGATGACGCAAGGAAATAGTCAAATGGGCCTGGCGCAGAACCATCGCCTTTATAACGGATGGGCTGATCGGCAATGACGGTAAAATCGTCAAATTTAGCTTCAAGACGCAAGTTGTCTAAATAATTGACTTTAATTTCCATGCAGGCACCTATTGTATGTGCCTACTCAGACACAAAATTCTAAAATATTGATTTATAAGCCGAATCAAGAGGGAGAATAAGACTTAAAAATGAGGTTTGAAGTCATCGCAACGGTATAACAGCGACTCCAGAATATGCGACAACATTATAAAGTGATTTAGGTGAATTGATAATGCTATAAATACAGATTTACTGAATTTAAGCAAAGCTGCTAATTAATATATATAAACATAATATATTTAAATATATGCTATATTGTCTTTAGGTTCTAATCTGCTTGATGGTGAAACAACATGAAATATACCGAACTCACTGCTGAAATTTCGTCTAATATCAAATCCATTAAAGAACAATCTCCCGATTTACTTAAAAGCTTTAATGCCCTATCACAAGTTGCGATGAAAGACGGCGTAATTGATGCCAAAACCAAAGAGTTTATTGCGCTTGCAATTGGTGTGGCACAACGCTGTGATGGTTGTATCGGTTTTCACGTCAGAACTTTGGTCAAAATGGGCATGACTTTTGAAGAATTGAATGAAATTTTAGGTATTGCTGTTTATATGGGCGGTGGCCCATCACTCATGTATGCCGCAAACGCCGTGGCAGCATTTAAAGAGTTTTCTCCATCTACAGCCGAATAACAGCATCAAATTATTTACCGAGTCGAAACTATGTTAAATATCCATAATGAATGGGATGAACGCTACAGCCAACATGACCATATTTATGGTGAACAAGCCAATGCGTTCATTCAGGACATTACGCAAAAACTGTCTATTCACGGCAAAACTTTGGGCTTGGCCGAAGGTGAAGGTCGTAACTTGTTATATTTGGCAGCTGTGGCACAAGCCAATGAGCAAGCATTTGAAGCAGATTTATGGGACTACTCGCAAGTTGCTTTAGATAAGGCTCAAGGCTATGCACAGCAACGTGGTTTAAGCCTAAATACACGAAAGCAAGATTTAAGTCAGGTGGATTGGCAAGCCAATCAATATGACAACGTGATTTGCGTATTTGGTCACTTTAACCCTGAAACACAGCAAAAAGTATTGAATGGCGTGCGCGAAACTTTGGTCAACGGCGGTTTATTTGTTGGTGAGCTGTATTCTACTCGTCAGCTAGAATATAAAACGGGCGGCCCACGTGCAGTAGAAATGCTGTACGATCCTATCGAGTTTTTAAGCCATTTTAAACACGATCATCTGATTCATTTCTTTGTGGGCGATGTAGAACGCTCAGAAGGCAAACTGCATCAGGGCAAATCCCACGTCATTCAATTTGCGATTCGTATTCAGAAATAAAAGACTGAATCTTTTACATCAAAAAGCTTGCTCCAATGCAATTAGAGCAAGCTTTTTTGCGCTTTAGATTTGAATATTCAGTTAGATATTTGCTCGGAAATTTTTAAAATCACTCAAACACATCTTTCATAGATTTTGGCATTCCTTGTACCGACTGTAATTCGCCCTGTTTATTTTTCCAAAGCACAACAGGTGTGGCAAAGAACTCGTATTTATCCATCAGTGCCTGATTCTGTTCTAAGGTTTTTTCTACATGTACAGGCACAGTTTTTTGCTCGATCAGCTTTTTTTGTCCGTATTGACGATGGAACGCATTAAAGGTCTGCTGTGGGTTTTTCGCCATTAATAAAGTCGCGGCCTGCCCTTTGCTTTCAGGTCGGATCACCGCCACAATAATATGTCTTAACTGAACTTTGCCAGATTCTACCCACGGACGTGCCTGCTTCCAAAAGGTATGGCAATACGGACAATTCGGGTCTGAAAACACGTAGACAATTTTTTCAGCACTGGTTTGCCCATCCTGAATCCAAGTAGCGTGTTCCAGACTTTGCCACACATCTTCAAGTACCGACTTTTTCACATAACGGTCTAAAGCATCGACGGTTAAATTATTGCCTTGTGCATCAAACAAAGTGCCTACAATATAGTATTTCTGATCATTGGAAATAAACACTGTCGCAGGACTTTGTTCAATATGCCCTGCCCAACCTGTCATTTGTGCAGGTGCTTGAATTTGTTGCACAAACTTAAAACCTTCTTTTTCAATGTGCTGTTTGAGGTTGTCCTGTGCTTGCAGCATACTCACACTACTGGCAAGACTCATACCTATCGCCAGTTTCAGCATGTTATTTTTGATGTTTGATGTCATATTGATTGTCCTTAATTTTGGCTTCACGGCGGGTTTTCTTTCAAATCGTTAAGAGCGCGTTTATGGATTCGCTTGTATTTTTTTCAGATAATGCTGCAGCATCGGCTTGGTCAATTCACCCATGTGATGATCGACCAATTCTCCTTGTGCATTAAAAAACAAAGTACTTGGCAAACCGAACATATTGAAGTGTTGTCCTAAACGAGCTGCAGGGTCTAATAACACGTGTTCAAACTGAAATCGATGTTTCTGTAAATAGGCTTGAATCTCTGCTGCAAATTCGCCTTGATTGGCAAATACAAAATTGACCTCAGGGAAATCTTGCTGTGCTTGTTGCATAACAGGCATTTCACGATGACAAACTGGACACCAAGTCGCCCAGAGATTAATCACCGTGGGCTGCCCTGAAAATTGAGCTAAATCTTGAGGTTGTTGCGCTAGGTTGTGCAATACTAGATTGGGATAGGCATGCTGCGTCTGCAAAGGTTGGATAAGACTCCAACCTACAACTTGTACTGTAATAAAGAGCGCAACTGCCCATGCCAGAACAACACGTTGAATAGCGCGATTTTTCCAGACAAACCACGCCACACCTGCCATAACTGCGGCAATCAGATGAAAGCCTTTGTCCTGAATTTTTAAAATATCAATCGGGTTGGCAAAGTACAGCTCATAATGCTGCAACACAAAAACTGCCCGCCCAACTAAAGCACCAATCCACAGCGCATTCCATAATGCATCCTGATAACCTGTCCAAGTCTGTGCATTCCATGTATAACGACGCTGAAAAAATTTACCCATTGCAAAGACGACAATCAGTCCTAGCAATAAAAACACCAATGGCCATGGAATCATCAACATGCCTAACTGCAAGACTGCGGATTGAATCATGGCGCAGCCTCTTGCAGTTGATGAATATTTTGAATCAATTGCGCTGCGTTATAAGCACCTGTTAGACGCAATTCACGTTGTTCCCGTTGTGGATCTGCCAAAAATAACAACGTTGGCGGCCCTAAAATCTGCCATTTTTTCAATAAGGCATCTTGTGAAGGATGCTGTTCGGTTAAGTCGAGTTTAATCCGCACCACATGCTTTAAAGCATCTTGCACATCGGTACGAGGAATCACATCACGCTCAATCGGCTGACACGCCACACACCAATCGGCATAGACATCAATCACAATCTTTTGATGAGCATGTGCGGCCAAAGCTGCATTCAACTCTTGTTCTGTGCGTACTTTGATCCATGGCTGTAATTGGTCTGCTTGTACCTGCGCATTGACACTGGCAATACTCTGATTGACATGCCAAATTCCACTACTGGCGATTACTGCCGCCAAAGCCAATAACGAAAAACGCTGTGGACGATGTAACACGTGGCGCAAAATTGCAATTAAATATGCAGCGAAGGCAAATAACACCACAGCAAAAGCAACATAGTACCAAGTCACAGAAAATAGCGGACGAGCAAAATACAAAGCCATTGCCAACATGATAAAACCAAAGCTAAATTTTAGCCGTTCCATCCACAAACCTGGCTTTGGCAAATATTTCGCGCCAAACACGCTGGCAATAAGTAAAGGAATTCCCATACCTAAACCGAGCAGGAACAAATATAAACCACCCAATGCTGCTTGATCCAAATGTGAGACGTACAGCAATGCTCCCGCTAAAGGCGCACTCATACATGGCCCGACAATCAGTGCAGAAATCACCCCCATAACGCCCGCACCCAATAAAGTACCGCCTTTTTGATATTGCTGAATACGATCTAAACGCTGTAACACTGCTTGTGGTAATGACAACTGATACAGTCCAAACAGGTTTAAAGCAAAGAGCACAAACAACATAGCAAAAACTGCAATCACTACGGGATTTTGGAACCAACGCTGTACGCTATAACCAATGTGTGACGCAACAACGCCCATCAAGCCATAGACTAGCGCCATACTGACGATAAAGGTGATCGCAATTGCTGCCGCTTTATAGCCTGTATTGCGCTGCACCAAAATGCCAGAAAGAATTGGAATCAGCGGCAATGAACACGGTAAAAAAGCCAGTAATACCCCAAAACCTAAAAAGATAAACGCATTCAGTAACAACCCTTGCCCAGACAATAAATTCAGGAAAAATTGATCATTGTTCCATTGCTGATTCAGACTTGTACTACTAGCTGTTTCCGTATTGCTTGAATTGGCTGATGCAGCGAATGTATTGTCTGTCAACGCCGTATCTGTATTTTCAATCTCTAAGGAATTTGCTAAATCAACGTTTTCTACTGATTCAGGGGTAAGTTTAGGATCAGCTTGTGTTACAGCAACCGCATTTTCAGCAAGCTGTGCTTTGTTTTCTAGCGTTTGCTGTTCAAGTTTGAGTTCTTTTGTCGTTACAGTATTTGCAGTTGTCGTAACTTGTTTTTGTGTACTAGAACCATTGGCTTGATGCTTATCTGCATCATTTAAGTTAGTGTTTAAAGCAGCCTGATTATTCTGATTGAGTTGCTGAAGTAAATTACCTTTGCCCGCACTTAAATTATGCTGTGGCAATAAACCATCGGCATCGGTTTGAATCGTTTTACGCTGTACGGGATAACACAAACCATCTTCAGCGCAGCCTTGCCAAGTAATTTGATATTGCTGATTAGGCTTCACCTGAATCTGTGTTGTCACTTGCCCATAATGCACACGTGTCAGCCCGAAAGTCGGATCATCTTTTTCCTGCCCTGCAGGCAATTTAAAAGCAAGCGGCTTTTGAGCCTGACTGACTTTGAATTGATCGTGATATAAATAGTAATGCGGTGCGACATCCCATTTCAGTTCAACCGTTTGTTCAGACAATGACGTCGCCTGAAACTTAAAAGCTTGATCGGACGCTAAAAATTCATTGGCAGCATTGACCCACACCGCACACAGACTCAACACAAAATAAGCAATGACGCGAATAAAAATCATGTATTTATACTAAAAATTAAAAAACTGACTGTATTATCGGTAAGTGTAGATTAAGAGAACATTAATAAAGATTTTTCTTTGTAAACTTGAGCATTGTAGGTGCCTAATCTAAATTTGTGGCGTGATCGAGATGTGTCATATATTGGGCTGACTGTGGTATAGGAGCAAATATGTTCGTCGTTTTGGTGGAAGATGATCCTTATATTGCCCAAAGTATTGTGGCAGCACTCGAATTTTTAAGTATTTCAGTCGAACACGTGAATAACGCGCGCGATGCCGATTACTTCATACGTCATAGTGCGGTAGATCTGTGCCTGCTCGATTTAGGTCTGCCTGACCAAGATGGTTTACAGTTACTCGAAAACTGGCGTAAAGATGCCATTCATATTCCAGTATTGGTATTAACCGCGCGGAATCATACTCAAGACTGCGTACAGGCGCTCAACTTAGGAGCAGATGACTACCTAACTAAACCTTTTGAATTAAATGAACTGATTGCCCGTGTATATGCATTAAGCCGCCGTCATCGTGGTTATTCATCGAACCAACTGCAAAGTGGTCAGTTACACATGAACCTCGATACACAAGAAGTCAGTTGGCATTCACAAAACATTCAGCTTTCACGCCGTGAATATAGCCTATTGGAAACCTTTTTACGGCATCCGAACCAAATCTTAAAAAATGAAGAACTGATAGATAAAGTGTATGGCTTTCAAGATAGTATCGAAAGCAATGCCTTAAATGTGCATATCTACCATTTACGGCATAAAATCCACCCCGATTTTATTCAAACGGTGCGTGGTGTCGGCTACATCTTTAAACCTGAGCTGCTGACATGAAAAACTACAGTCTGAAATGGCGTTTGGTATCGACCATCAGCTGTGCATTTATTTTGCTGTGGGTGATTGTCTTTGCATGGCTCTACCATGACTTGGAACAACGCTTACAAAATACGCTGGATGAACGACTTTCGACCTCAGCCCGTATGGTCGCCCGCCTGATTCAGCAACTGCCCCTAGAACAACTCACAGAAAGTTTGCATGCCGAATCAGAAAATGCCTTGCTACATAGTTTAATTGCTTGTGAAGTCTCTATTTTCCGTGCCGATGTTTCATTACCACAGCATGTGATTGCACGCACTCAAGGCGCACCGAAAAATTTAAAAAACCAACAAGTCGGTTTCAGCACATGGACAGAAAATGGACTGCAATGGCGTAGTTATGTACTGCGTGAAGGTGAAGTTCAGGTGGTGGTGGCTGAAAAAATTCAGTTACGGCAAAACCTACTTAAACAAATTTTACAGTCGGTACTGATTCCTTTACTGCTTACTTTGATTATTTGTATTTTGCTAATTTTGTGGATTATCCGTCTGGAGTTTTTACCGCTCGATCACATCACCCGCCACTTAATTCAGAAAAAACAATCTTTAGATGAAGCTTCTCGTTATTTAATTGAACTGAGATCACAAAAAATTCCTAAAGAAATTCAGCCTTTTGTCGATAACTTATTGATGCTGATTGAACGCCTACATAAAAGTCTGGAACACGAAAAAAACTTTAGTGCATTTGCTGCGCATGAACTGCGCACGCCGTTAACGGCTATTAAAACGCATGTGCAACTGAGCCAATTGATGTTGAATCAAACCGCATCTGCCCAAGATACAGCCAAAGTCATCGACAATTTAAAACACGCAGAACGCAGCATCCAACGTTATCAACAACTTTTGGAACAACTGTTATTGCTCAGTCAAACTGAAGCAGGTATTCAAGCGGCACATAGCCATGCAGATATGCGTAGCGTATTAGAAACAGTCTTGTCGGAACTGACTGTGGAATATCCCAATTTATCAGCGAAATTACAGATTGATTGGGCGAGTTTGGTAGCACAACACATTAATATTCCAGCGCCTGCGTTGCACATGGTACTGAAAAACTTGATTCAAAATGCTTATTTGCATGCAGAGGATGCGCCAAACATTCAAATTTATATGCAAGACCTGCAATTGATCATTGCAGACCAAGGCAAAAGCCTGAATGAAGATGATTTTACCATTCTGACTCAGCGTTTTTGGCGTAAATCTGCGCATAAACAAGGCTATGGCTTAGGTCTAACTCTAGTCAAAGTATTATTAGAGCAATATGGCTACCTACTTCAATTTCAGGCTAACCAACCGCAAGGTTTAAAAGTGATTGTCAGTTTTGATGCAGCACCTTCTGCAACAGAGAAACAACAGACGGATTAAGCTTTTCTGAGCTTTAACAGCAAATAAAGCAAGATTCAGAACAAGATCACTTAACTTTTGCCAATACCGAACATATTGCTCTACTTTACGATAACGCCATTTTTAAGGTGATTTTTGAAATAAAAGGTCAATGCGTTCTAAAATTTTATCTATGATGTAGATGCTGCGGGCTATTGAGTAGAAGAACATTGGCTAGAAAAAAATTGCTGAAACTTTCATCACCGTTTTTTTGTTCGATACCACGTCATATTTTTAAATGAGGTAGATATCCGTGCAGATCGTGCATGTGCTTGGTCTTGTGATCAATCTACAACTTAATTAAAGTGTACATAAAACCAACAGCACCCCACTCAAAATATAATACGCAGCGTAGGAGCATCTATTCCAGACTAAAATATAGATAAATATATCAATCAAAGCATTCCATTTAAGCTCATGTTTTATTTAAATAAAGTTGAATTTTTAAAATATCTTATTATCGAAATGATCTTTCTATCGAATCCATAACCACTTGAACGATGATCACAAAACGTATTAGATGATCCACTGCAGTTTGTGTGGTCATCTACTTTGAATGAACTGAAAAAATGGAATCGCCATTTTTTATAAACAGCAACGAAATATCATGCTATAAAGAAATGCGATATTGATGTTGGTTGTTTTCTGGCTTTGACATTCCGAATCAAACCAGTTCAAGTCACTCGCTTGATCAGTCGTTACAGAAAACAAATGAATAGATTTGGTCAGTTGTTTTAGAATATAAAAATCAGCAAAAAAAACTAAAAATGTAATTTTTTAACATTGCGAATTCCCTGCAAAGTTTTCATTATAGAGCCTCATTTTGGCACACGCTTTCTACGTCAAATTAAACAAATTACAAAAAAAATGTGGAATTTTATGCCATAATTAGCAAACTTTGCAGACATCTTGCAAAGTATTATTGCAATTATTTATTGGAGCAAGCGGAATGAGTTCGACCATTTTGGTTATTCATGGACCGAATCTAAATTTGCTAGGAAAGCGTGAACCCGAAGTTTATGGTTACCTCACTCTTGAGGATATAAATCAACAGCTCATTTCACAAGCGCAAAAAGCATCAATTTCTATAGATACTTTCCAAAGTAATTGGGAAGGCGCAATTGTAGACCGAATTCATCAAGCCGCGTTAGATGGCACACAATATATCATTATTAACCCTGCTGCATTAACGCATACCTCTGTTGCGGTACGTGATGCCTTGTTAGGGGTCGCTATTCCATTTCTTGAAGTCCATTTGTCGAATGTGCATGCACGTGAGGCGTTTAGACATCATTCATATTTATCAGACAAAGCCATTGGTGTGATTTGCGGTTTAGGCGCAAAAGGCTATGCCGCAGCACTCGACTTTGTTCTTGAAAAAATTCAACCTACTACACAATCTTAAACTAGGAATACTGTCCATGGATATTCGTAAAATCAAGAAACTCATCGACTTGATGATTGAATCTGACTTACAAGCGATTGAAGTTAAAGAAGGCGATCAGTCGATTGCATTAACTCGTCGCAGTCCAGTAGTAGCGGCAGCAGTTCCTGCAATGCCTGCACCTTCTGCAGAAGTACCATCTGCACCTAAATCTTCACCACGTGGTGCAGTTGAAACTTCTCCAATGGTTGGCGTGTTCTATGCAGCACCAAGCCCAGGTGAAGCACCATTTATTAAAGTGGGTCAAACTGTTTCTGCTGGTGAAACGCTTGGTATTATTGAAGCAATGAAAATCATGAACCCAATTGAAGCAACTCAAAGTGGCGTGATTGAAGAAATTCTAGTTAAAAATGGCGAAGTGATTCAATTTGGTCAACCACTCTTCCGCTACCGCGCTTAAGACCTCGGGGATTCACAATGTTGCAAAAAGTTTTAATTGCAAACCGTGGTGAGATTGCCCTGCGCATCACCCGAGCTTGCAAAACTTTAGGGATCAAAACCGTGGGTATCTATTCAGATGCCGATAAAGACCTGATGCACTTACGCTTTTGTGATGAAGCCGTGTGTATTGGTCCGGGTGCGAGCAGTGAAAGTTACCTGAATATTCCTGCAATTATTACTGCAGCAGAAATTACAGGTGCAGATGCCATTCACCCTGGTTATGGTTTCCTTGCCGAAAATGCCGAATTTGCTGAAATTGTAGAAAGTTCAGGTTTCATTTTCATTGGTCCACGCCCTGAGCATATTCGCTTAATGGGTAACAAAGTTTCTGCAATTACTGCAATGCGTAAAGCTGGCGTACCAACTGTACCGGGTTCAGCACACGCCGTTACACCACACAATGCTTTAGCTGAAGCCAAAGAAATTGGTTTCCCGCTCATTGTAAAAGCGGCTGCTGGTGGTGGTGGTCGTGGTATGCGTATTGTAGAGCGCGTAGACACCTTGCTTGAATCAGTTCAAGCAGCTCAACGTGATGCAGAAATGTGGTTTGGTGATGACACGGTCTATATGGAGCGTTTCTTACAAAAGCCACGCCACGTAGAAGTACAAGTATTGGCTGATGGTAATGGTCACGCGATTCACCTTTATGACCGCGACTGTTCATTACAACGCCGTCACCAAAAAGTGCTTGAAGAAGCGCCAGCACCTAACTTACCAGAACAAGCACGTGCCGATATTTTAGAAGCGTGTGTTAATGCATGTAAGTTAATGCAATACCGTGGTGCAGGTACTTTCGAATTCTTATTTGAAGATGACGAATACTTCTTCATTGAAATGAATACCCGTGTTCAAGTTGAGCACCCTGTAACTGAAATGGTGACAGGCATTGACATCATTGAACAACAATTGCGTATTGCTGCAGGTCTAGGTTTAGACATTGAGCAAGATCAGGTTGAAATTCGTGGTCACGCAATCGAATGTCGTATTAACGCAGAAGACCCAACCACCTTCGTACCTTCACCGGGTAAAATTGAACACTTCTATGCCCCAGGTGGTGCAGGTGTTCGTGTAGATTCACACATCTACGAAGGTTATAGCATTCCGCCGTATTACGACTCAATGATTGCTAAACTGATTGTGCATGGTAAAGATCGTGAAACCAGTATTGCGCGTATGCGTCAAGCCTTGGATGAAACCATCTTAACAGGAATTAAAACCAACATTCCTTTGCACAAAGACTTAATTCTGCAAGATAAAAACTTCTGCAAACAAGCAATGGATATTCACTATCTTGAAAAGCATTTGCTAAAGCAACTTGCAGGCAATGAAGAAGAAAAAGCATAAGCAATTTAAGGTTGCTTAAGTTTAAAATGAAGAGCTGATGATTCAACATCAGCTCTTTTTTATTGTTGAGAATAAAAGCTAAACCGTTCATCTATGCAGATCAGTGTGAAGAAAAAAACAATACTCCAAATGAAGTATTGGTTTAAAATTGACTTAAAAACTGAGATCATTTTAGATCATCGAATGATGCAAAATACTAGACAAGATTAATCTAAAAACTCAGTCATGAATGCCAATACCTCTGCTGTTTTTTCGGCATGCAACCAATGCCCTGCATGAGCGACTGTTTCAACTTTTGCGTGAGGAAACTGTGCTTGAATAGCGGCATAATGCTCAGGTAACTCAATATAAGGTGAATTACCGCCACGAATAAACAAAGTATTGACATCACTATGCACCGTCTGCCATGACAAAATTTCGGCATAATGTTCATGTAGCGCATTTAAGTTAAATAACCATTGCCCTTTGCTAAATGACTTCATCAAAAATTGCACAACCATTTCTTCTTGAAGATGCTCACGCATAATTTCCATTGCCGCTTGGCGACTTTCAACTTGTGCATCTTGCACAGCAAACAAGGCTGTAAAAATTTGATCGTGACGATTTTCAGGATAAGCAAAAGGACAAATATCCAATAAAACCAATTGCTGTAAACGCCCAGCAGCCAGAGGAGCTAAAGTCATTGCAACTTTACCGCCCATTGAATGCCCAACCACAGAAAACTGTTCGATATTCAAGCTGTTCAACGTTTCTAAAACATCTTGTGCCATTGCTGCATAATTCATGTCATCACAATGCGCAGACTTACCATGATTGCGCACATCTAATTGAATTACGGTGCGCTGTTCTTGAAATGCACGTGCGAGCATGCCTAAATTACTCAAACTACCAAATAAACCATGAATAAAAACCAAAGGTGGCAATGTAGATTCAGGCTGATTTTGCGTGATTTGATAATTTAACAACATAAAATAGACTCTAAACTTGAATTCAAATGATTGATCTATTTAATGAGTTTTGAGTTTATAAATCAAATTTTATATGTGCTTTTTACGGTGAAACTTATAATATTGCTTAGGCTATTTGTGTGAGCCTAAGCAATAACATACAAGATGAACTTTTCTTAAAATTTTATTTAAAATAATTCAAAGGCAACTTCAAATAACGAATGCCGTTGGCCTCAGGTTGTGGGAACTTACCTGCGTCCATATTGATTTGAATTGATGGCAGAATCAATTTAGGCATCGTTAAAGTAGCATCACGCTGAGTTCTCATCTCAATAAATTCAGCTTTGCTTACCCCTGTATGAATATGAATATTCTGCTCTTTTTGAGTTTTGAGCAGTGTTTCATGTTCATATTGTTCACGTGATTCTGGTAGATAATCATGGCATAAGAACACTCGTGTTTCTTCAGGCAATGCGTATAGCGTTTGCACAGAATCGTACAACTGCCCTGCACTGCCTTTCGGGAAATCACAACGTGCCGTACCATAATCAGGCATAAACAAAGTATCACCTACAAATACAGCATCACCGATCACATAGCTTAAACAAGCAGGCGTATGCCCCGGTGTAGGGATGTTATAGGCTTGTAATTCACCAATCGTAAAAGTTTCATGATCGTCAAACAGATAATCAAATGATTGATGTGAATTGAAATACTTGATATCCAAGTTATAGATAGCACTAAATGTTTCTTGCACAATCGAAATTTTATGGCTCATGGCAATTTTACCACCCAACTGCTCTTTTAAATATTGAGAAGCTGTCAGGTGATCGGCATGCACATGCGTTTCTAAAATCCATTCAACCGTTAATTCATTTTTTTGGATGTAAGCAATGATTTCATCGGCATGAATTGTTGAAGTAGTCGCAGATGCAGGGTCATAATCCAACACGCTGTCAATAATGGCACATTGACGCGTTACAGGATCACTTACCACATAACTGAATGTATTAGTATTTTCATCAAAAAAATGCTGAATATCTGCGTGCATCTTATGCTCCTGCAACCTTACGATGAATGAGAATCCCCACCAACATTGCAACAATGAAATAGATTGCTTGATAATAACCTAAACCAATCAAGGTTAGACTTGGCGCTGGACAAATTCCTGCAACGCCCCAACCGATACCAAAAATAAAACTACCTGTGATCAGTTTAGAGTCAATTTGAGTTTGTTTAGGCAAATCAATTGGTTCATTTAAAATGGTTTTTGGTTCAGCTTGGCGCATAATTCTTTGGAATGGAATAAAGGCAACCGCAATTGCACCCATCATAACAAATGCCAGACTTGCATCCCATGTACCGAAAAGATCGAGGAAGTTTAAAACTTTTTCAGGATTCGACATACCAGAAAGAATCAATCCAGCTGAAAAAATACCACCGAAAACAAAGGCTAAGAAATTTTTCATTTAGAATGCTCCTGTGATATGGCGGATAACATAAACGGTAATAAAGCCAGCTAACATAAAGGTAGCTGTTGCTGCAATGGAGCGCTTAGATAAACGACTCATGCCACAAATACCATGTCCACTGGTACAACCCGAACCCAAACGAGTACCGAAACCAACCAACAATCCCGCCACAATCATCATCAATGGGCTTGCATTCAATTCAACTTTAGGTTGAGCCACGATGCCATAGAAAAAAGGCACAATGAAAATACCTAACACAAACCACAATGCAGGCGTTTTGAACAGCGTTTGCGGATTTAATACTTGAGCCAGTAAACCACTAATGCCTGCAATACGACCATGAACATATAAATAGCCCACGACTGCAAGACCAAGCAATCCACCACCGATTAATGCCAGCAGATAATCATGCATTTTGAACATCCAAAACAATATATGTTTTTATAATATATTATTGTAATTATTATTCAACTATTCTCTTGTAAGTTTTGTAAACTTCATCTGACTATTCGTCTATGTTTGCGATGTGAGAGAGATTTCGCAAGTTTTTGGCTGATATTAAGTCATAAGGCAGAAAATTTAGTCATTCTAAATGACTGCCTCATAACGTAATAAAGATATATCAAAATAGACAGCAACGACAAAAGTTGAGGGCATTAGACTCATTTGTGAGCAAGCGCAATAAGTTCTTTTTTATGCCGACGAATTACACGTTTAGCAGCATCTAACATAATGCGATTGGTAGTCTCATCATCACCAAAGTCAATAGGTTTAGCTGGACACATTGGACGAGCTTTTCGATCTTCGATTGTGTAGTCTTTAAGACGCTTACCCATACTGCACCTCTCAGAATTTCTTAACTTTCACTAATATAACATAAAATTTAGTTTGTTAAAAAATCATCAATACGAGTTTTTAATTACCCTATTTATTGCTTAAAGATAACTTTTTTTGTTATTAAATGGTCGCTTGGAACAAGAATCACTGAGATGAAACGAATAGGAATAGTTGCTACATTCATACAAGAACAAGCATCTGTGTGCTTTGGACTCAAAACAATATAAAGTTCAACATATCATGCATCTACAATCTCTACAAAATTAGCATTTAAAACTTTTGCCAAATCGCTTGGTGTTAAACCAATATCTAATCCCCGCTTCCCTCCACTCACATACATAGTTGCAAGCTGTTGAGCGGATGCATCAATCACTGTTTTCAGTTGTTTCTTCTGCCCAATTGGACTAATGCCCCCAACCAAATAACCTGTCAAACGCTCAGCATCTTTAGGATCAGCCATGTGTACTTTTTTACACTGAAAAGCAGCCGCAACTTTTTTAAGATTTAATTGGTAATGGACAGGTAAAATCGCCACAAAATAATGCTTATCATCACTGACCAATAAAGTTTTAAATACTTCTGTGACATCTAAGCCTAACTTCTCCGCAGCTTCTAAACCAAAACTTTTAGTATTATGATCATGTTCATATTCATGCATAGAAAATTGAATTTTCTTGGCTTTTAAAAGTTTAGCTGCTGGAGTCATTGAAAAAATACTGTAAAAAACGATGCTCAAATTATACGCTTGATTGAGATTAAAAGTGAATTCGCTTAGGCCATTTTTAAATATAAAAGTAACTATCGAAAAAATAGCCTAAAATCATTAACTTGGTTTACGTGAATTTTCAACCAACACGTTAGCTAAGCGCTGTGCATGCGCAATCACGCGATCCAACCAACGTTGTGCCGCCAACAACTCTAAACCTGTCGCAGCATTGAGCTGATTCACGGCAATATATTGCAGCACTTTTTCACGGTTTTCGGCACGTTGATCTTCTGTCCATTTTTTCAAATTAGATAATTCGGTATTTAGACTTAGTACATGTTTATGCACATCAAAATCATCCATTTCTTTTAGATGTTCATCAAGAATTTGTACAAAATCTAAGCCAACTTGATAAATTGCAGGTTGGGTGCGTATTTCTTTTGCTAAAGTAATATTTTCCAAATCACTTCGTAAAACACGTAAATACACCATCAAACGAAGCATCGCCATTAAACGCTGTTGATCGGCTTCATTTTCTGAAATCGACATTTCTTCCAAATAGCGTTGGACTTGAATGAGTACTTCATCTAGCTGTAATAAACGTACTTTTGAAGGTAATCTTCCCTCTTGGATAGCCAGTTTTAGCATCACCAAAACGTCATACAAACTATGGTAAATCACCTTTGATGCA
The DNA here is from genome assembly GCF_013420425.1 of Acinetobacter sp. YH01007. NCBI lineage: Bacteria > Pseudomonadati > Pseudomonadota > Gammaproteobacteria > Moraxellales > Moraxellaceae > Acinetobacter > Acinetobacter sp. YH01007. The sequence goes on from NZ_VOYC01000017.1 coordinate 91,147, forward strand.
GCATGAATAGCCAAGGCGGGCACAGATAAACTCGCTTGATCGAGATAACATAAAACCGATTGAGTTTGATCTGGGATAATTTTCATAATCAGTTTTTCGAACTGACGGATAAAAGGCAAAATAATCAAAGTACCAGAAATACTGAATGCTGTATGAAATGCAGCAACAATCACCACATTGTCCCATGTTGCCATAAGACGTTGATTTTGTGTTAGCTCAAGAAATAACGGTTTTAAAATAATAAAAGCAAAAATGGCTGAAATGATGTTAAAAATCACATGAACCGCTGCAGTACGTTTGGCATTTGCAGTTGAACCAATTACAGCAATAATGGCTGTCGCCACCGTACCAATATTCTGTCCAATCACCAAACCTAAAGCCTGTTGCAAATCAATCGCACCACTGGCCAATGCTGCTAAGGTCGCGGTAATTGCAGCACTTGAAGATTGCAACAGAATGGTCATGATAATACCGACCAAAACCAAACTGAGTTGCGCAATCAAAGATCTACTTGAAAATACTGATAAATCGACACGTTCAGCAAAACCTGACATGGCAACTTGCAACATATCAATGCCAAGGAAAATCAGACTAAAACCTGCCAATGTCATTCCAAATAATGCAACTCGCCCCTGACTAAATAATTTGAGCATTGCACCCAAACCCAGCAAAGGTAATGCAAAACTGGTGATGGAAAATTTAACACCTAAAAATGCCACCATCCAACCCGTACTGGTTGTGCCAATATTCGCGCCAATAATGACACCAATTGCCTGAGCAAAAGTAAGAATACCCGCACTGACAAAACCAATTGTGGCTAAAGTCGTTGCTGTAGAAGATTGTACAATTAAGGTTAAACCGATGCCTGAAAGCACAGCTTTAATGGGTGAGCCTGTAAATTTAGACAACCAAATACGCAAAGTTTCCCCTGCCATATTTTTTAAGCTGTCTGTCATCATGGTCATACCAATCAAAAATAGGCCAATACCACCACATAATTGTACAAAGACTTCTAACACACTTACTCCCTGTGCAATAAGCAATTTTCAAAGTGCTAAAAAGCCGATATTGTACGTACTTTTATCTTAAAATTGCAGTTTATTTGTTCTATTCCAATAGTTTATATTAAATAAAAAACTTGTCATCAATTTGACATATTATTAAAACCTAAGGATAGATCAGACTCCATTGGTTTATCCAATCATTCGATAAAACAAAACGAAACCTCTGTATTATGCTGACACGATACAATTCAAATCTGTGAATGGCTTGACTAGGTCAATCGCTCACCTCAAAATCAGTATATATACTCACATACGCCAAAATGACAGATATAGTTTTAATATGATTTTTAATACTTTTAGAAAATATCCATCTATAAAAATATTCAGTATTGGTTGTACTGTTTTAACGCTAGCAGCTTGCTCTCCACTAGGAGGTGGTTCTCTTGCAAAACGCTCAGCTAAACTTTCTACAGGGATCCAAAAGGCTTATGCTGTGCATCCTGATACAGCAAATCGTGTAGCACCAATCATTGTACAAAGTGCAGAACAACATAATGTTGATCCTCTGCTTGTCGCTGCAGTTATTAGACAAGAATCGAATTATCGTGCCTATGCTGTTTCACCTTCAGGTGCAGTTGGGTTCACACAAATTATTCCACGTTATTGGCAGCAGACTTGTCCTGGCGATTTATTCCATGAACATACCAATATCAACTGTGGTACATTTATTTTAAATCATTATAAAAATCAGTCGGGTAAATGGCCTAAAGCTTTGGCCTATTACAATGTGGGACCTACTGGCTACAATAGTAATCGAAAAATGAAAAAGCAAGGTAAACGCTACGCGAAACAAGTCAAACAGCACCAAAAAAACTTAAAAGATGCACTTTAATTTTGACTTACTAGCTTAATAAAGTAGCCAATACCCGTTGAATTAAAGCCATCCTCAGATGGTTTTATTTTGCCTTCACTTTTATGTTTCCTTTCTTTTTATAATTTTATTTTTCTAACTTTATTTTCTTTTTGCATAAAAAAACACCCCCAACGTGAGTTGAGGGTGTTCGAATAATGAGCTGGCGATGACTTACTCTCACATGGGTAACCCCACACTACCATCAGCGCGAAGAGGTTTCACTTCTGAGTTCGGGAAGGGATCAGGTGGTTCACTCTTGCTATGGTCGCCAGCACAA
>NZ_VOYC01000018.1:0-87945 GCF_013420425.1 Acinetobacter sp. YH01007
CTACTGTACCACGACCAGAAATAGAGAATACGTCTTCGATTGGCATTAAGAATGCTTGGTCGATTGCACGTACTGGCTCTGGGATGTAAGTATCAAGCGCTTCAACAAGAGCAACTACAGCATCTTCGCCATATTGACCTGATTCACCGTTAAGTGCAGCAAGTGCTGAACCACGGATTACTGGAGTGTCGTCGCCTGGGAAGTCGTAAGTAGAAAGAAGTTCACGAACTTCCATTTCAACTAATTCGATTAACTCTTCGTCGTCTACGATATCGCATTTGTTTAAGAATACGATGATGTAAGGTACACCTACCTGACGAGAAAGAAGGATGTGTTCACGAGTTTGTGGCATTGGACCATCAGTCGCTGAACAAACAAGGATCGCACCATCCATCTGAGCAGCACCAGTGATCATGTTTTTAACATAGTCGGCGTGACCTGGGCAGTCTACGTGCGCGTAGTGACGAGTTGGAGAGTCGTATTCTACGTGAGAAGTATTAATTGTAATACCACGTGCTTTTTCTTCTGGTGCAGAGTCGATAGCAGCGTAATCTTTCGCTTCACCACCAAACTTACGTGCACATACTGTAGCAATCGCAGCTGTTAAAGTTGTTTTACCATGGTCAACGTGACCGATTGTGCCCACGTTAACGTGTGGCTTATTACGTTCAAACTTAGCCTTAGCCATGTTCATCTTCCTCGTTTACGTCGAACACAATGCTGAGTAAAACTCTGCCCCGACATATCGCCTAAAAAACTAGACACCTAATACTTGAAAAGCAGACTAATAAGCCTGCTTTTTGAAAATCTTGTGCGAATAATCGCTAAACTGTATCTGGAGCTCTTATCGAGATTTGAACTCGAGACCTCTCCCTTACCAAGGGAGTGCTCTACCACTGAGCTATAAGAGCGACAAATCCTTCGATGGAGCGGGAGACGAGGATCGAACTCGCGACATGCAGCTTGGAAGGCTGCCGCTCTACCAACTGAGCTACTCCCGCATCTATGTTGGTAATTACCACTTCTATCGAAGTTAATGGTGGTGGGAGAAGGATTCGAACCTTCGAAGCTTACGCGGCAGAGTTACAGTCTGCTCCCTTTGACCGCTCGGGAATCCCACCATTTTCACACTTACTCAGTGTTCGTTCTTTACTTAACAACTCAAACTCCCTAAGATGGTGCCGGCACACGGATTCGAACTGTGGACCTACTGATTACAAGTCAGTTGCTCTACCAACTGAGCTATGCCGGCGTTTCTTAGTGTTTCGTACGTTTCGTATCGGAACGGTGTGCAGTTTAGCAAAACTTGAAATCCGTGCAAGTGTTTTTTTCAAAAAAAACGCTAAAAACTCATAAAATCAATCCATTTGATGATAATTCAACCGCTTTGATCACTGCGCGAGCTTTTATTTGGGTTTCATTCCATTCAGATTCAGGATTTGAGTCCGCAACTAGACCTGCGCCTGCCTGTACATAGACCTTATTTTGACGAATAACACAGGTACGAATCGCAATCGACATGTCCATTTCGCCATGCCAGCCTAAATAACCAACAGCACCACCAAAAACACCACGTTTTACAGGCTCAACTTCATCAATAATTTCCATGGCACGAATTTTTGGTGCACCCGAAAGTGTCCCTGCAGGGAAAGTTGCCTGAAAAACATCCAAAGCATCGACATCGTCACGCACTTCACCTTGCACATTGGACACAATATGCATGACATGCGAATAACGCTCGATCACCATTTGATCAGTCACTTGTACTTTACCAATTTTGGCGATACGCCCGACATCATTACGCCCCAAGTCAATCAGCATTAAGTGTTCGGCAATTTCTTTTTCATCCGACAACAAATCTTGCTCAAGTGCCAAATCTTCTTCTTTGGTTTTACCGCGCGGGCGTGTGCCTGCTAAAGGACGCACAGTGGCAATACCATTTTCCAAACGCGATAAAATTTCAGGTGATGAGCCGACAATATGAAATGGCTGATCATCGCCCAAAGTTTTGCCTTGTACCAAGAATAAGTACGGCGATGGGTTGAGATGGCGCAAAGCACGATAAACCTGTAACGGCTCACCATCAAAATCTGACACCATGCGATGTCCAGGCACCACTTGCATAACATCGCCTGCACGAATGTATTCTTTGACGGTATCAATGGTCGCCAAGAATTTTTCTTTGCCTGTAAGCGATTCAAAATGTGGTGGCGTATGTTTTTCTGCTTTTAGACTAATCGGGGTTGCTAAAATTTCTTCTAGTGCATCGAGTTGTTGTTGTGCCTTGTCATAAGCATCTGCCTGCGCTGCATCGGCATGCACAATTAAGAACAAGGTATCTTTTAAGTTATCAAACACGATGACTGTTTTAGACAACATCATCCAAATATCAGGCAAACCGACTGGATCTGCTGCAGGCACGTTTTTTAAACGCGGTTCGATATAACGCACTGCATCGTAACCAAAATAACCCACCAAACCACCTGTAAAGCTTGGCAATTCAGGCAAGTCAGCTTGCGTAGGCACTTTAAATTGCGCTTGAAAATCGCGGATATACTGAAACGGCTGTGCACAAGTTTGTTTTTCGATTGAACCGTCAGCATGTTGGATGGTGAGTTCACCCGCATTACAGGAGAAAACTGTAGATTCACCCAAACCAATAATTGAATAACGTGCCCAGTTTTCACCACCTTCTACAGACTCAAACAAATAGGCTTGTTGATGCTGCTTCAAACGTGCAAATACCGACAATGGAGTTTCGGTATCGGCCAAACGCTGGCGATATACAGGAATGAGGTTGTAGCCTGCTGCTTTAAGTTGTTCAAATTGAGTCAGAGTGGTCATGTGAAGCTCTCTATATTTCGATGTAGCAATGTTTTCGATAAGACGAAGTGAAGGACGGTTGTAGATTGACTAGCGTCGCCATCGAAATATGGGCATTACAGCCTGACTCATATTGATATCCTTTATAGCAATTAGCGTAAAATTATTTGATTTTTGAATCTTAAATATTTAACAATTCAGTTAAATTATCCACAATTTGTTGCGGCTGACAATTGGCAATCGGCTCACCATGATTATAGCCGTAGCTGACCACAATACAATCAATCCCCGCTCGACGCGCGGCTTCAACATCATTAGAAGAATCACCAATCATCAAGACTTGAGACTTCTCCACTTGATAATGTTCAACACAATGCAGCAATTGACGCGGGTGTGGTTTACGCTCCTCAAAGCGATCTCCACCAATCACATCAGCAAAATAGTGTTGCATCTCTAATGCTTCAACAATGGCACGAGCAGGTAGTTCAGGTTTATTGGTCACACAAACTAAGGTTTTTTGTTGTACTTTTGCCCAGTCCAAAAATTCAATAATGCCCGGGAATGGTTGTGTGTCGATACACGGATCGGCATTATAAATTTCTAAGAAGGTGTTCAGTAGCTGTTGTTGCTGTTCAGGATGAACTTCGCCCATTAAGTGCGATAAGACACTATTGCAAAATACCGCAGTTCCCTTCCCCACCCAAGTTCGCACTTGTTCCAGTGTTACCAAAGGCAGTTGCAGTGCATTTAAACTCATGTTCATGGCGCGGTATAAATCTGTCGCAGAATCGACCAAAGTGCCATCTAAATCAAATAAAATGACTTGACGTGTATCAAGCTGAGCAATAGACATTCTTCCCCCTAAATGAACAAAGGCATGCGATCGCATGCCTTGATTGTAAAGCAAAGGCTGCTTATTTAAACAATAGCCAAGCCAAAACTGCCAAAATCACCAAGACAATCAGTGAAATCAAGCCAACAGAAGCATTTTTTTGCTGTTCTTTCTCTTGTTCCACACGAGAAACAGGCTGCTCGACAGACACAGGTGTTGGCTCTGCTGGAACTGCATGAATATCCACGCCTTCTGGAATAGGTGCTGGTTTTGGTACTGCCACGCCTTGCGGCATACCATCACGGTTTAATTGCACAGAACTGTCACGTTGATTCAATTCAGGCATTCCCTGCTCGTTCATTTGCTGTGCAGGTGTTTTTTCTGTTTGTGCTGTGACTTTTTCAGCAGTTTCGGCGATATCTGCCGCATGTTCCAATTCAACCGCAGGCGCAAATACTGAAAACTTTAAGCTGGCAAATTGGACGATATCACCTTCTTTAAGTAAGGTTTCATCGGCAATGCGTAAATCATTTACAAAAGTGCCGTTGGAAGAATTTAAATCTTGCACATACAGCGCTTGTTCTTTAAGTAAAAAAGCCGCATGTTTACGTGAAATTTCTGCCGATTGCAGCACCAAATCTGCACTTTGATGACGCCCCACCAACATATCACGGTCGATACTAATTTCTTGGCCAGTAAATTCACCGCTAATTGCTTGTATTTTCCAAGTCATAAATAACTTCTCTCGTGTGATTTGGCGACATCATAACATGCCCTCAACCACAATCTGCGCAGGATACGATTAAGGTGTAGCGCGAATTGTGGTCGTAGTGACTGTATTTTTAGTTTTGCTGACTTCCTGCTGCGGCAAAACTACGTTTTGGCGCTGTACCGCAGGCTCAATCGCAACAGGGGTGCTCACCACCGTTGCTGTGCGGTTTGCAGACACTGCTGATGGTAAGGTTTGATAAGTTCCTGTTTGCGGCGCAACTCGAGATACAGGCAAACGCTGCTGATAAACATCGCTAACATTCTCAGGCAGTTTAGCAAAGCTACCATCGGCATCCATTGCCAACTGAAGGCTATACAATTGGCTATAACGCTGCTGCGAAATACGGCGAATATCCTGACTATCTCCCACAATGGTTGGGTGAATAAAAATCAATAAATTACGTTTTTGATTAGATTGACCATCGGAACGGAATAAACGCCCCAACCCTGGAATAGCACCCAAACCTGGCACAGCCTGACGACTATAAACCGAGTTATCAGAAATTAAGCCACCTAAGACAATGGTTTGTCCGTGCTCGGCCAAAATAGAAGTTTTAATTGCGCGTTTGCTGGTGACTAAATCCTGCGCCTGACCTTTATTGGCTTTGACATCTGACACTTCTTGTTCAACTTCCAAGCGTAGTGTTCCGCCTTCACCAATATGTGGCACGACTTTTAAAGTAACCCCGACATCTTTACGTTCAATAGTGGTATACGGATTTGCCACACCACCATTGGTAGATAATGAACCTGTTACAAAAGGAACGTTTTCACCAACCACAATATAGGCTTCTTCATTGTCCATGGTCACAATAGATGGCGTAGACAATAAATTGGATTTGGTTTTTTCCTTCAAGGCCTGAATCATCGCACCATATAGCTTGCGTGAACCATCACGACCTTCACGATAATCACCCAACACCAATGACGTACCTGCACCAATCGCACTGCCTGCGCCTGCTGCACCACTAGTTAAATAGCCTGCAGCAACATTTTTTAAACTTGCACCAATATTGTCAAAATTAATTAGACCGATACCGCTGCTTAAATCGCCCAATGCCCACTGCACACCCAATTGGTCGGCATCGGTACCTTCCACTTCTATAATCGCAGCTTCAATCAACACTTGTTGACGACGGGTATCTAGTTGCTGAATGGCCGATTCAATTTCACGCATCAACTGCGGATCGGCTTTGACCACCAAAGCATTTTGCGAGCCATCGGCAATAATACTGACACCATTACCATTAAAACTGGTGATGTTGTTTTGATTGTTGCTATTCGAGCTGCCACCCAAATTAATACTTGGGGTGGAAATAGTCGATGAATTACCTGTGTTGTTATTGGTGCTGCTTAAATTACTAGCACTGTTGTTGTTACTGTTGCTATTTGCATTAGAGCTGCTGCTCACCGCCTGTCCTGAAACCAGACCTTGCAATATTTCTGCTAAATTCTGTGCACTGGCATATTTCAAGCGAAAAACCTTCAAACCACCCAAACGATCTGCCGCAGGCACATCCATCATTTCAATCATTTGACGAATGCGTTTACGTGTTGCGGTATCGCCTTTGATGATAATACGATTGGTACGGTTGTCCGCCACAATACGCACACGCGAACCTTTAACATCTTTCGCTGCCCCTGTCGAACTCATCGACTCAAGCAAGCCAATGACTTCTTCGGCTTGACTGGATTGCAGGCTAATCGCTTCAATGTCATTTTGCCCCGTACCATCTAGGTTACGAATAATGCTTTCTAACTGATAAATGTTACTGGCACGATCAGACACGATTAGAGCATTGGTGCCCCCGACCGCAGACAAATGCGCAAACTGCGGCATGAGCGGACGTAAAGCAGGAATCAGGTCATTGGCATTGGTATTTTCTAGCCAAATCACTCGCGTTACAATTTGGTCACCACGCGCATTTTGACGACCATCATAGGGAATGCCTGAGCTTTTTACATTGCTGTCAGGTACAAGGCGAATGGTATTGCCTGATGGTATTGCCACCACACCATTCACATTCAATACGCCTAAAAACAGGTCATAGACTTCATTTTTATTCAGGGCTTTGTTGGAAATCACCGTGACATTGCCACGCACACGCGGATCGACTGCAAAGTTCTTACCCGTAATATCGGCCACTTCATTAATAAATGCAGTTAAGTCCGCATCACGTAAATTAATTTTCCAGGTTTGCGCATGACTTGCAGTACTCACCATTGCAACAAGCGGTGCAGCAGCCAGTAATGCCCAAAATGGACGCTCATAATTCAATAAAGCCATAATCTACTGTGTTTCCTAACCCTAAATATGTCTCTGCATGTAGTTACGATGCCGATCCATTTAAAAATTTTGTTGTATGGTCATCACTTGATCACCACGTTTTATTTCTAATTTCACTTGACCTTCACGACGTGCCTGTTCAAGCAATTGTGCATCGCTTTGTCCTTGCCCGACGTTTTGCCCATTTAAAGACAAAATACGGTCACCTGGCTGTAAACCCAGTTTATTTCTTAAAGCGGCTGGCGTACGTGTAGTCACTTCATAACCATTGCCCGTATTTGCTTCAACACCCATCTCTTTTAAGTATTGTTCGCGATCTTCCTGTATGCGCTGTACTGCCTGTCCAATGGCATTATTCGGTTGTGCGGACTGCGTAGGTGCAGTTACAGGAGCTTGATTACCACTTGGAATTAAAGGTGCGATAGGTTGATTTAAACCATTTTCAATACCTTTAAACAATACTTCACGCGTCGCGCCACTGCTATGACGTAAAATCACCCGATCCCAGTAAACTTCTGCCAATTGGTACTGACTCAAATCAATCACATCACCCACACGGTAACGCTCTGCCACCTCATTCACTTTAATGACCGCAGAAGAAAACTGACTCGGCTGCCCAACCACTACACCTTGCAAAGTCATATTTAATTGATCATCGGCAGTGTTGCTGCGCCCAAGTTCTTGAAACAATGCAAAGGAGGTAATATTCGGGATTTGTGGTTGCTGTGAACCCAACTCCACCCGATCAATTTGCATGACTTGGGGCGGCGCAACAACCCACCAAAATAAACTCGCCAGTTTCCAACACAGATACAAAATCAAAAAAGCTAAAAATACTGGCGCAGCACGATCAAACTGCTTCCAGTGCAAATTCCCTAATCGTTCAGAGAGTGTACGCATTAGAAACCTCCTTTTAATAGAGGTTGGCGAGTGCTGATCACATAGGTATCTAAGCCCGCTTTGCCTTCATAAGAGGCGATATTCATCAATAAGCGTTGCGTGAGTTGCACATCTAGCATCAAGCTTTGATCAAGCGCAATGTTCAACATCTTTTGTTCACGTTGATCGCGAATATCAAATAACAGTTTGCCATTTTCATCGGACAAGCTGCCTTTTAACGCGGGGATATTCATACGGTCTTGGCGCTGAGCAAAACGATACAGCAATTCACCACCCGCCCACTGCAGTTGTCCTTTGGCTTTGGTGAAGCCTTGTTGTTTTTTAAAATTCAAATGGATATCTTTGAGTTGAATTGCATTACTTGGCCACTGCCAGTCCACGATACTTTTTAAGGTTTCTGGCGCAACCTGTCCATCTAAAGATTGCACCAAGACGCTACCAAAACGATAGCCAACAATACCTTCGAGTTTAGTATTGCCACTATGCACTTCAACATCGGCAGCGACACGCAATAAAACTAAATCTAAAGGACGTGTATTCCAACTTAAAGAACCACGTAACTGTCCCTTATGCCAATCGGCTTGCCCCTTCCAGATATTGCCACTCACATTATGTAAGGTCTGATTATTTTTATAAAATTTTGAAATTAACCACGCTGCTGGAATTTGTAATAACACAAAAAACAAAAATGCAATGAGGGCGAAAATCCACCACGTGATGTATTTGGGTTTCTTTATCATGCCACCACGACCAACCTTACTAATTTTTCTATGAATGACTTTTTATAACACTCACACATTATGCACACTTTTTCGGCGTCGCCAATTGATACAGATAAAAAAACCAAGCCGTATTGCTTGGTTTTTGAACTCTAAGTCAAATCAATGACAAATTGATGAAGCTTAGATTAGAAAATCTTCAAGTTTTGCGCCTTTTTCTAATTCAGCGACTAACCAGCGTGGTTTTTTACCACGACCAGTCCAAGTATCTGTAGGATTTGTTTTGCTACGATAACGTGGCGCTACTGTTTTACGCGGGCTTTTCTTACGCTTGCTTTCGCCAACTTCCAAAATCTGCTCAATGCTTAAACCCAAATTGTCTGCAATCGCTAAAATTTGATTATAGGCATCTTCAATCGCTTGATCTTTTTTCGTGGCAATTAATGCTTCCGCTTCAGCTTGTAAACGCTTTAACTGTTCTACAGACAAATTGCTAATATCAGGCATCATACTTACTCCAAAAACTATGCTTTTTATATTCAGTTATTAAATTAAGCAGATTCATTCTATTTTTATCAAACCGAAGCGTCAATAAAAAATCCACTACTCTACATATAAATAACAGTCGGACATATTATGAACTGATTATTAAGATTTAATCAAGAATATGCTGTACGGTTTTTTCTATTTTATGAATACCCGCGCGTACATTTTCAGGGATTAAGGTTTTTTGCATATTGACGCGATCTACACATACAATCACCGCATCTGCCTCTGCCACCACCATTTGCTGTGCTTCACTGTAAATTAAATAATGCATACGCATGGCACTATTACGCAATTCTTCTACCCGAACACCAATTTTTAAAATATCAGGATAAACCACAGGGCGCATATATTTGCACTGATTTGAGGCAATCACAGTCAAAACATCTTGCTGTAAAATTTTTAAATGGTCTAAATAATATAAACGCGCACTTTCAATATAACGGTAATAGATCACATTATTGACATGCCCAAAAGCATCCATATCTCCCCATGCGACACGCTGCTCAAAAACAATTGGATAATCTGCTAGTGTTAACACAACTCACCTTTAAATTTTAATTTCGACAAAATTAGAATTATTTTCAAAGATTAAATTTAACTGTTTTAATAAATCAGGCTGATCTTTTAAATTAGATTTAACTCTTAAATAACTCATTAATACGTGTTCAGGATATAAATCCAGTAATTGCTCGGCTTCTGAATAACGCGCTGTTGCTGTAAAAATATGCCATTTGGCAAAACTAAATACAGGTAATGCAGGGTATTTCTGTTCCCACAGATTTATTTGCTTTTCAATTTTGGCATAATCAGGTTGTTGTTTTAACAACTGCTGTTGGAACCATAAATAAAACACTTCCTGATTAAACTGTTCACTCAACATCTGTACCGCAAGACGTTCATGTTGTGCGGCCAAATCAGGCAGACGCGACAATAACTTCAACCACAACACCTGAATGGCATAAGACTGACTGAAAATCTGCTCACTTAAATCACTATAACGCTGCTGCAAAGCCTGTAAATTTTCTGCATCAGCCTGCTCAAATTGGGTTAATAACTCAGTCAGCCACTTTTGCTTGGTGTCTGCATCTAAATGCCCGTATTTGGTCGAACGTAAATAATGCCAAGGATATTGCGTGGCAAATTCGCCCCACAAGGCAATTAGACGCTTTTGATAAGCCGTTTTGACTTTAAATAACCACGGCGATAATTCGTGCTGATTCAAAAACTCTAAATGCGTCAAAGCTTGTTCAGGTTGTTGCTGCGCCAAATAAATTTCAATACGCTGTATTTCTGCCAACTCAAACGCCATGGCACTGCTTTGATTTAAGGCAGCCAACGCTTGCGGATATTGCTGTTGGATGGAGTGCATACGTGCTTCCATCACTCCTTTGAGCAAACCTGACTGGGCAAACACCTGTCGAATAAACTGGTGTTGATCTTCTGCAGCATCTAGCAACCAAATGACCGCGAATTGCTCATAAGGATGCAGATTTTTAAAGTTAAATACTGTTTCAACCTTACGCTGCTCACGGCTAAAATAGCGCTTTAACAACAACCATAAAATTTGTAGTGAAACACTGATCGATAAGAAAAAGAACAACAACAACCAAATATTGGTTTGCAATTGCCATTCGCGCCAATACACATAAACATAGCCTGAACCATGCCCATAACTCAGTACGCTCAGCAAAGCGACCAGTACAATACTGACCACCACATAGGCGAGTAAAATCTGTTTCATTTATACCGCCCCCAATAAAGCACGTGTTTTTAAACTTGGCGTTGGAACGATATTTAAATTTTTAATTTTTTCTAATTGCTGAACCAATTGCTGTGCTTTCTGATCAGGCAATTGTTGTAATAACTGAATAATGTCATTCACTTCTTGTTGATATTGCACATATTGACCTTGTATAAAGATTTGTCGAGCCAGCAATAGACGCAATTGTGCTTCTTTTAAAATAATCTGGCGCTGCATCAACTGTGTCGCAGGTTGCTTGGCAGATTCAATACTCAGCCATTTTTGCCAAAAATAACGATCATCGACATCGGCAGGGTTCAGCTCAGGTTGTTGAGCTTGCTGTTTTAATTGTTGATCTAATTGCTGCAATAACTGACTTACTTGTTGATATTGCGCATCACGTGTTGTTATAAATTGTTGAATTTGTTTCTGATCTTGCTGAACAACTTGGTGCAAACTTTGTTTCAAAGCAGGAGCTAAAGCATATTCGTTTAACTCACGGTCTAAATGAGCTAGCTTTTCAGTCGCATAGTGAAACTGTTGTTGTTGTAAGGAAAATTCCACCAAGTCCAATTGCTGCGCCACCATATCTACTGGTTGAATCGCATCTTCTTGCTGCACAGCGCTGGATACTGCGGACTGTTCTGGCGCATCTTGGGTATAATTACGGCGCTGCAAAGCCACCAACTGATCATTTAAATTGGCATTGGTTTTTTCTGCAAGATGCAAACTTTGACTGAGTTGCTGTTGTTGCGCTGAAATTTGCATCACATCAAAACTTAATTTGACGATCCAGACCAAAGCGATCAACACCACTATCACAACCAGTTTTTTCATAGTTTTCCTTGCATGCGCATCATTTGCTGCAATATTAATTCTGTTTTTAAATGGGTCAACTTGAATACGTTATATTTTGTATGATGCTGCGTTTGATAATCGAGCAAAATTTTCTCTAAACGATCACCCAATACCCAATAATGACCTTTGTTCAGTAGATCGAAATCCCGCTGAATTAAGCTTAGCCAGTTTAACCAACTGGCTTCACTGCTGATCATCATGATAAATTCTGAAGATTGTATTAAACGCGCGCGTACTGCCTGCATTTTTTCAATAGAACTGGCAGGACACTCCCGCCGATACAACACAAAATTATGGATCTGCATCCCCTGATCAAGCAGCGTTTGCATCATGAATTGCCGCCCGCCCTCTCCACGCCAAAAGGCAATTTGTGTGCCGACTTTCAAATTTTGTAAACACGGCAAACTCAGCATCCCTTCGGAAGTTTCAACCTGCGGGACTTCACTGTGAAGACCATATCCACTTAAAACTTCTGCAGTTTTTTCGCCCACAGCCACCCAACGTATACGTTGCAAGTCCTGCAATGATATTTGGCTTTGGGCTAAATATTGCATCCCAATATCGACAGCAGTAGGACTAACCACCACAATGATATGCGTGTTAGGCAACTGGTCATATAAATTAGCCAGCTGCTCCGACCACGGCTGTGCAGAAAGCTGCAACAAGGGCAAATCAATGACTTCAATGTGTTGTTGCTGCAAAGCCTGAGTTAAGGCCTCTGCACGATCTTGAGGTCGGGTATTAATGAAGAGCATAGGCTTTTGACGCAATATGGACTATTGATACAAGGCTTTGAGCAATTCACCCGCACCTTGTGCCAATAAAGCTTTTGCCAATTCTTCACCTAGCATTTCAGCCTGCTCAGGTGCGCCATATTGCACAGCTTTAAGAATGGTTTGCCCATCGACACTACCAACACGACCTTCAATCTGCAACTGACCATTCTGCAAAGTTGCGTAGCCTGCAATTGGCACCTGACAACCACCTTCCAAATAGGCATTAAAGGCACGTTCCGCACGTACACACACATTGGTGTCTGCATCCATCAACGGTAAAATCAAATCCAATACCGCCTGATCTTGGCTACGACACTCCAAACCTAAAGCGCCTTGCCCAACAGCAGGTAAGCTCAGATCAGGCTGAATAGTATGACGAATACGCTGCTCCAAACCTAAACGTTTCAAACCTGCACTGGCCAAAATAATGGCATCATATTGACCATCATCCAGTTTAGATAAACGTGTTCCCACATTGCCGCGTAAATCTATAATTTCTATATCTGGGCGCGCTTTCAAAATTTGGCATTTACGGCGCAAGCTTGAAGTTCCAACTTTAGCGCCCTGTGGTAAATCTGCAAAACTGGCATAGTGATTCGATACAAAGGCATCAAGCGGGTCTTCACGCTCACAAATGACCGCCAAGCTCAAACCTTCAGGCAATGCCATGGGTACATCTTTCATAGAGTGTACGGCTAAATCGGCACGACCATCCATTAAGGCGGCTTCTAATTCTTTGACAAATAAGCCCTTCCCCCCAATTTTTGCCAATGGGGTATCTAAAATTTTATCGCCCTGCGTGACAAAGGTCACCAACTCAACAGTTAAATCGGCATGCATCGCCTCTAAGCGGGCACGAATGTGTTCAGCCTGCCATAACGCAAGCGGGCTTTGTCGAGTTGCAATTTTCAGGGTTTTCATCATAGTGGCTAAGCAAGATAAATAAGTTCATCTAAACTTAACCTGATCCCCTAAAAATGCAAGTCTATTTCTTTACCGATTTATCAATCTGTTGCGTATTCATCTGCGATGATGCTGACAAATTAGAGTTTTTGGATGCGTTCTCGCAATAAAGGCAAATGTCGTCGGCTAACAGCCAAACGCTCATCTAGCTCACGGCAACGTACCTGATACTGTCCTGAATTGACCACTTCTAGCCCCTCCAAAAACTGAATCGAGACCAAGGCATTTCGGTGAATCCGAATAAACTGATCACCAAACTCGGTTTCTAAATCTTTCAGCGTTTCATCAATCAGGACACTGCCATTTTTATGACGCACAGTGACATATTTCTGATCAGCTAAAAAATAGTAGATATTTTCTATTGGCACCAATTCTACACCGCGATAGGTTTTCGCCGCGATTTGGTGACGTTTTATTTTTAATTCGTCCATATTTTCTTTTTGTTTTAAATGACTCATCTGCGCTTGCGTGAGTTTTGTTAAATGATCTAAAACCTGTTGCAATTCCTGTTGCATTATCGGTTTTAACAAATAGCCTTCCGCATTGGATTTAAACGCATCAAGTGCGTGTTCATCATAAGCGGTACAAAACACAATGGCTGGCATAGGGTCAAGCTCACGCAAATGTTGAGCACAACTTAGACCATCCATTCCCGGCATTTGAATATCTAATAATATGACATCCGGCTGATGTTCATCCGCCAGTTCAATCGCCTGTTGCCCATGAGCTGCCGTTGCCACCACATGATGCCCCAGTTGAGTGACCAAACGTGATAATCGCTCTCTAGCTAGAGGCTCATCATCACAAATTAGGATGTCCATTTTTCCTCCTTTTTAAGTCAATAACTTTATTTTTATCAAGTCTAGAAAAATCAGAGCAATCACAGCTTATTTTATTTATAACGGTATTGCAGCACCGTGGTGTACATACCATTCCCCGCATAATTTTTGAAAGTAACACTGCGCCCATAATACGCTTTTAAGCGCTGTTCCACGTTTTGCAGTGCAATCCCATGTCCAGATCTTAAATTTATTTTATCGCTGACATACGGATTTGTAATGACAATATTGACTTGGTTTTGCAATATTTCGATCAATATACTTATCGTACTCTTTGCTAAAACTTTTTCAACTCCATGAAAAATACTATTTTCTAGCAAGGGTTGTAAAGTTAATAACGGAATTTGTACCTGACTGAGCAGTTGCGGTTGTTCAATTTTCCATTCTACCGCCAACCGATCACCCAAACGAATTTGTTCAATCTCTAAATATCGCTGGCAAAGTTCAATCTCATCTTTCAGGCTCACCAGTTTTAATTCCTGCAAACTGGCACGGAATAAACGTGATAAATTCAGCAGCATCTGCTCGGCTTTATCGGGATCAATTGCAATTAGACTGATCACATTATTTAAGCTGTTAAACAAAAAGTGTGGATGAATACGGGCCTGCATAGCATGCACCCGCGCTTGCAATTCGCTATGCCGCTGCTGAATAGCTTGTTCTCGGACATAGATATAACGAAAACAAAACGCACCCAAAATCACACCATAACTCAAATGCAGTCCAATCCCATGCATGAGTTCAGCCAGACTAAACTGCTGTAAATGAAAATTTTGCCCAAAATGCAATAAGGTATTTAAACTGAGTGTCGTGACCAATACGATGGTTTGCAGCAAGATAAAACTCACCATAAACGATAGCGCCAAGCCCATGCGTAAAAAACGTGCCTGAAAAAATTCAACCAAAGCCGCAAAACACAATACCACCCAGTTGATATACAAAATATATTGCAGCACCCGAGTAAAACTTAAACCTTGCCAGCCCTGTGCTTCAGCCAAAGCCAAGACCATTGCCAAAGCATTACTGCCAATAAATAGTTCAATTAGATATTGCCAACGCCCTATTTTCGTAAAAAAATACACATAATTTTGTTCTGCCTGCGTATCAGCATAAGTTTGATTGGCTTGTTCTTCGGCAAGTGAATCTGAATTTGTTATACTCTTGTCCAAATCACCGCTTTTTACTTTATTGAGCCGATATGACCACATCTTCTAATTCCTCAAATCCGTCACAAGCCCAAACTTCGGGTATGTGGGGCGGTCGTTTCTCTGAAGCGACTGATGCTTTTGTTGCTGAATTTACAGCATCTGTTCAATTTGACCAACGCTTTTATAAACAAGATATTGCTGGCTCAATTGCACATGCAACGATGCTTGCCAAAGTAGGCGTACTTACGACTGAAGAGCGTGACGATATTATTCAAGGTTTAAATACCATTCAGGCTGAAATTAAAGCAGGTCAATTTGAATGGCGTATTGACCTTGAAGATGTCCACATGAACATCGAATCACGCCTTACTCAACGTATTGGCATTACAGGTAAAAAATTACATACAGGTCGTAGCCGTAACGACCAGGTGGCAACCGATATTCGTTTATATGTCCGTGACGAAATTGATGCTATTTTAGAATTATTAAAAAAATTACAACACGGCATTTTGAGCTTGGCAGCCAAAAACACCCACACCATTATGCCTGGTTTTACCCATTTGCAAACCGCACAGCCTGTGACTTTTGGTCATCACCTTATGGCGTGGTTTGAAATGTTGGTACGTGACTCTGAGCGTTTAATTGACTGCCGCAAACGTGTTAATCGTATGCCTTTGGGTTCTGCTGCTTTGGCAGGTACCACTTACCCAATTGACCGTGCTTTTACCGCAGAATTGTTGGGCTTTGAAGCTGTATCTGAAAACTCGTTAGATGCTGTATCAGACCGTGATTTCGGGATTGAGTTTAACGCTGCTGCATCTTTAATTATGATGCACTTGTCGCGTATGTCTGAAGAACTGATTTTATGGACATCGGCACAGTTCAAATTTGTGAATATTCCAGACCGTTTCTGCACTGGCTCATCCATTATGCCGCAGAAGAAAAACCCAGACGTGCCTGAATTGGTGCGTGGTAAAACAGGTCGTGTTTATGGCGATTTAATGAGCCTGTTGACCCTGATGAAAGGTCAACCGCTTGCCTACAACAAAGACAACCAAGAAGACAAAGAACCTTTGTTTGATGCAATTGATACCGTGCGCGGCTCGCTCATGGCATTTGCCGATATGATTCCTGCTTTAGTACCAAACATTGCAGAAATGCGTGAAGCTGCATTACGTGGTTTCTCTACGGCAACTGACCTTGCAGATTACTTAGTAAAAAATGGCGTGGCATTCCGCGATGCACATGAAATTGTAGGTAAAGCCGTAGCATTGGGTGTACAAGAAGGCAAAGACTTGTCTGAGCTTAGCCTAGAACAATTACAGCAATTCTCAGATTTAATTCAAGCTGATGTATTTGAAAAAGCACTGACTCTTGAAGCCTCTATAAATGCACGTGATCATATTGGTGGTACTGCGCCTGCACAAGTTGCAGCGGCAATTGAACGTGCCCAAACACGTCTTGCTCAACTTTACGCATAATCAGGAAGTGAGAGATGTCTAAACAAGTATTTTGTCGTAAATATCAAACCGATATGGAAGCGATGGATTTCGCTCCTTTTCCGGGTGCCAAAGGTCAAGAATTACTTGAAACGGTATCTAAACAGGCTTGGCAGGAATGGCTAAAACACCAAACCACGCTCATTAATGAAAAGCGTTTAAATGTGTTTGAACCTGAAGCGAAAAAGTTTTTGGAAGAACAACGCGAGAAGTTTCTCAACAATGATGCCAGCTTGGAAGTCGCAGAAGGCTTAAAACCTCAAAACTAATCCAAGTACTGTTTTTCATTTTAGCAAGTACTGTTTTTCATTTTAGAAAATTCAAACCTTGTTCGCATTATCATTAAAAGAGTCTTTACGAAGGCTCTTTTTTTATAATCTTATTTATGATGAATTACAACAACAGTACTTTAAATAAATGAAAATAGATTCAAAAAGTTAAGCTAATTTCCTATTTTTATTTCTCGATTGAAGCGTATATTTTATAGTCACAACAAAACACTTAACAATAGATTAATTATTGATTTCAAAAAGAATAGTTTAAAAAATAATCACACTAAAAATAATGTAATTTAAAAATACATTTGCATATAAAACGCTACATTCCACTACAATAAACCACATGATTCTTGAGTGTGATTTCCCTATACTTATTTTCAAGGAGATAAGCAATTATCTCTCACTATAATAAATATCCCCGATTTCAATCTCAGATTTCCCCCAAAGTCTGAGATTTTTTTTATCCAAAATTCAGGTTATTTCAAAATCTTAAAGATCAGCAAAAATCAAAAAGACTCATTCAAGCCATAAAAAAAAGCCCCATCATTAGATGAGGCTGAATATTCAAAAAAAAGCTGAACTTAGCGTTCCTGTACTTTTTCTTCAATTTCTTTGACGCTGGTATGACGTACGTCAAAACCTTTGACCATATAAATCACTTGTTCTGAAATATTTCGTGCGTGGTCACCAATACGCTCTAATGAACGTAACACCCACATCACATTAATCACACGTGAAATATGACGCGGATCTTCAATCATATACGTCATAAGAGTACGTGTTGCAGATTGATATTCACGGTCAATATCGGCATCGGCAAGTAAAACACGCAGTGCTTGATCGACATCTAAACGTGCAAAAGCATCCAGTGCATCGTGAATCATGACGCGCACTTGGTTACCAATATGACGTGTTTCCATATAGCCGCGTGGCGAACCACCTTCTTCACATAAGTTTTGGGCAATACGGGCAATTTTTGCAGCTTCATCACCAATACGCTCTAAGTCAGTATTGGCTTTAGACATGGCAATCACCATACGCAAATCAATTGCGGCTGGATGACGACGCGCCAAAATCAACGTTAAGGCTTCATCAATTTCGGTTTCCATGCGATTGACAACATTGTCTTGGAACTGAACTTCTACCGCCAAGGCTGCATCGGTATCCAAGAGTGCGTGAATCGAGTTGGCAACCTGCTGCTCTACCAAACCACCCATGGCCATAAATTTGGTATTTACATCCTGCAAATCTTCATTGAACTGAGAAGAAATATGGTGACTTAACACAGGATTATTCGTACTCAAGGAATACACTCCACAACAAAAGGATAGACTGACGCAATGATTGAATATTAAAGCACAGCAATGATGACGTTTTTATGACATTTTCTCACCAAACTCTCAAGTCTGATCGTTTCTGTCTTTAAACAGCATAAGCCATTCAGATGACAAAATGACTTGGGTCTGTTGACATTTCGTCTATGTTTGCGGCAACGCATATTTTTTAGCTGATATAAGGCATGGGACAGGAAATTTAGTCATTCTAAATGACTGACTCATAAAGCAATAGTAGCAAAAATATGCTCGCCCCCTTGCGCAGCAAACAAAGCAACGCTTTGTTCTTGCTCATGTGGCTAAAACTTTCTCAGATTGCGTTATGAAACTTGGCAATAGTCTCGCTATTCCCTGCGTTTCATGCCTGATCTGCTCAGTTTTAGCCTACAGCGCAAGCCATTTATGAAATGTCAACAGACCCTATATGGCTTTCCGAATCAACCAAGCATTCATTTCCTGCACATCTTGTTCAGTCAATTGCCCAACGGCTGCTTTCAACTGTAACACATGCTTCAAATAGTCATACTGTGCATTGAGATAATCCTGCTTGGCAGAAAAGGCGTTACGCTGTGCCAACAGTACATCCACCATGGTTTTTAAACCTTCCTGATATTGCGCTTTGGATGCTCGTGCCACTAAATCTGCTGAATTCATTGCAGCCTGTCGCGCCTGCAATTTGGCTTGATCAGTTTCGACTTGTAAATATGCCTGTTTCACATCGGTATTGGCTTTACGGATTGCTGCATCTAGCTCGGCTTCAGATTTCTGTACCAAAACCACTGCTTTTTGCACATTTTTATTGACCCGCCCACCGCTAAACACATTCCAGTTCATTTCAATCCCGACCTGGTCGAACTGACCATCGGGCGACATGATACTTTCAGGGCTTTGTTTGGCATAACCATAACTGCCCACAGCTTCTACCTGCGGATAACGTGCTGCTTGTTCAACCCGACGTGCATCTTCGGCATATTGTCGCTGCAAACGTGCCTGTTGAATAGCCAAATTTTGAGTTTGTGCCAATTGCGACCATGCCTCTAAACTTTCAGGCACAGGTTTTTGAAATTGAAAGTCATCTCGCAAAACTGCCAAACTTTCTTGATATGGCCCAATCAATTGTGCCAACTGCTCTTGTGCCAAAACCAACTGCACATGTGTTCCAATCCTGTTCGCTCGTGCATTTTGATATTGCGCATTGGCTTCACTGACTTCACTTTTAGCCACCAAACCTTCACGCAGTTTGGCATTCATCATATTGAGCTGTTCCAACAAAGCTTTTTCTTCTTGTAAATATGCTGTTGTTAAAGACTGCTGTCTCAGCACATTAAAATACGCTTCTGATACATTCAAAATATGTTGCTGTTGTTGTAAACGTAAGGTGACTTCACTCAGGCTTAACGAGGTTTTGACTTGTTTCAGGGCTTGCCAAGCATCCCAACGAAATAAAGGCTGACGTGCTGTTAACGCGACTTGACGTGAAGTTGAAGATGAACTGCTTAAAAGCTCTGGCGAGGAACTGGCAATATTGACTCGACTCATTTCCTGACTTTTACGGGTGATATTGCCCGACAGAGTCACAGTTGGCAGTAAATTGCCTTGCGCAAGCCCTAAATTTAATTGATCGGCCTGATATTGTAATTGCTGTGCGCGCCAAGTCGGATCGCTATTTTGAGCACGCTGATAGGCTTGCATTAAATCCAAAGCAAAAGCGCTTGAACTCATCCAACATAAGCATGTCACTAACATCATTTTTTTCATTATTTTTCGATCAACCCACTCTGTAATTTCGTCAATCCTACTGCAATGTATTTTTACACCGCCCATACTAAAGCGAATTTGCATTTTTTTCGTATGATTTTCATTAATTTTGATAATTTTTCATATTATTTCAATTCATTGCAATAATTAAGCAAAGCCATACACGTGCTAACAATCGCTGCATAAAGTGGTACTTACTCACAGGCATGTAACCAAACTCTAGCAGAATACTACAATTTACTCCGTGGCTTTGACTTTACAATGCAAGCTCTCCCCTCGTCCTTCGACCCAAGCTTCTAAAACCGTGTGCCTCACAGCGGATATTTTAAATTTAGAATTTTGGTATGAATGACTCATTTTGAATTTTTGGAATCCATAGTGCCTAAATGAAGGCACTAGATGATGAATGAATACTCATGTTGAATTGCTGTAATGGTTAAATTTCTTCGCGCCAGTAAACTTGCCCTACTGCTTGGCAGTTGTCTGTATTTGCTCGCCTGCCAAAATTCAGATACACCTCCCGTAGCTGAACCACCAAAGGTACAGGCCAGTGCCAGCGAGCCTGTGGATTTGACCCAAATGTGTGAAAATATTCAGCACAATATGCAGCAAATTGACAATACCCGCACCACGTTTGCGCTAGAACAAATTAATCAGGATTTAAAAGTCTGCCTACCCTTGCTGCCTTTGAATGAGCAATTAAATTTGCTCAATCTTTCGACCCAAATGTATCAACGCTTTTTGCATGTAGAACGCAGCGCTGCAGAACAAGCTGCCTTTGACCAACACGCTTTTGATATGGCACAGCATCCGACCATTCAGCAAAGTCATTTTGAAAACTTTGCCTTGCGTGATCAATATTTATTGAAACATAAGGGACAAGCCTATTTAGAGCTATACGATGCAGGTGAAGCACAGTTGGTTTATCGTCGAAGCCCGCAATACTTAGCCATTATTTTTGCGCCTTACATGCCCGATGCCGAGCAGATTTTTATTGAAAGAATGGCCAATGACAATATGCAGCACAGCCTGCGTGATGGTGGACTCACCCTTGATGCTGCCGATTTGACTGAACGCGCCTTATTTTGGGAAGATTACGTGCAGCGTTATCCTAAAAGTCACTTTATACGGGATGCACGTTATCTAGCCGAAGTGTATGCCTTGCTGCTGTTTAAAGGCACAGTCAACAGTCCTGTTTCTCAGGATTATGTCGATGAATACAGTATCCAACCTGCCGTATTATTTGAAATTAAAAAACTGGCAAAGTTGCAAAAATCTCCCTTAGCACAGCAAGCGCGTAAATTCCTTGCCTTTTTACACATGAGCAGTGAACAACGACTCACTGAAATTGCAGCACAGCCCACTGCACGTGAACAGCGTGAATATGGCGATGATGCTTTAGTACATGCACAGTTGCATCAATATTTAAATTTAAAGAACATCTCCATCCATGCAAAACGCGATTGTTTTAGTGATGCCGTTTGTATTACTCGCTAATTATCCAAAGTCGCTTAAAGCTCAAATACTTGTCATTAGGCATCAAAGAATAAAAGCCGCGCGAAGCCTGCTTTTATACCAACAACGTGCTACTATTTATACAGCTTGACGGAGCGCGAGTAATTCCTCGCTGAGATTGTGTCCATTCTTTGTTGTTTGCCCAAAGGTCTGCAACACAGATTTAAACCCAAGTACCGTTGAACCTGATCAGGTTAAAACCTGCGTAGGAATCAAGCCACCTAAAAACCCCGCCACACGGTTAATGTTGAACTATTAAAGTTTCAACAACTCAATTGCAATGTTTTTGGTCGTGCTTGATTCGTTGATTTCATTCTTCAGGATCATTGCAATGAACCAATTAACGAATCTATCCCCTGCTGACATTTCTGCTCAACACGAGCAAGATGCCAAAGATTTAACCCGCATTTTGCCTGCATCGAAAAAAGTCTATATTCAAGGCTCACGCCCAGACATTCAGGTGCCAATGCGTGAAATTGAACTGACCGACACTCCAACAGGTTTAGGCGGTGAGCACAATCCACCGCTCATGGTGTATGACACTTCAGGTGTATATACCGATCCAAATGTTGAAATTAATCTGAACAAAGGCTTGCCGAACATCCGCGACAGCTGGATTGAAGAGCGCCAAGACACCGAAAAACTAGAAACCCTCAGCTCAGCCTTTGGTCAAGAGCGTTTACGCGATATTCGTACTGCAGAGATTCGTTTTGCCCATATTCAAAAGCCGCGTCGTGCCAAAGCGGGTAAAAACGTCACCCAAATGCACTATGCCAAACAAGGCATCATTACCCCTGAAATGGAATATATCGCCATTCGTGAAAACCAACGCCAACGCGAAGGTGTCGATATGCGTCAGCATCCAGGGCAAAACTTTGGGGCTAAAAACTTAACTGAAATCACGCCTGAATTTGTACGTCAGGAAGTGGCTGAAGGCCGTGCAATTATTCCTGCCAACATTAACCACCCAGAATGTGAGCCAATGATTATTGGTCGCAACTTCTTGGTCAAAATCAATGCCAATATTGGTAACTCGGCACTGGGTTCAAGTATTGATGAAGAAGTCGCGAAAATGACTTGGGCGACCCGTTGGGGCGCAGATACCATCATGGATTTATCGACAGGTAAAAACATCCATGAAACCCGTGAATGGATTATCCGCAACTCGCCTGTGCCAATTGGTACTGTACCTATTTATCAGGCACTAGAAAAAGTAAACGGCATTGCCGAAGACCTCACTTGGGAAATCTTTAAAGACACGCTGATTGAACAGGCTGAACAAGGTGTGGATTACTTCACCATTCACGCAGGCGTGTTATTGCGTTATGTACCACTCACGGCCAATCGCTTAACAGGTATTGTATCGCGTGGCGGTTCAATCATGGCGCAATGGTGTTTGGCGCATCATGAAGAAAACTTCCTTTACACACACTTTGATGAAATCTGCGAAATCATGAAAGCTTACGATGTATCGTTCAGCTTAGGTGATGGTTTACGTCCGGGTTGTATTCAAGATGCCAACGATGAAGCACAATTCAGCGAACTGCGAACTTTGGGTGAATTGACTCACCGCGCTTGGGAACATGATGTGCAAGTGATGATTGAAGGCCCGGGGCACGTACCAATGCACATGGTCAAAGAAAATATGGACTTGCAACTTGAAGTCTGTAAAGAAGCACCATTCTATACACTCGGCCCATTAACCACGGATATTGCACCAGGTTATGACCATATTACTTCTGCAATTGGTGCAGCGATGATTGGTTGGTACGGTACTGCAATGTTGTGCTATGTGACACCTAAAGAGCACTTAGGCTTACCGAACAAAAAAGACGTCAAAGACGGCATCATCACCTATAAAATTGCAGCACATGCGGCTGACCTTGCCAAAGGACATCCGGGCGCGCAAGCACGTGACAATGCCTTATCTAAAGCACGTTTTGAATTCCGCTGGGAAGATCAGTTTAACCTGAGCCTTGACCCAGATACCGCACGCAGCATGCATGATGAAACCATGCCAAAAGAAGCGCATAAATCTGCACACTTCTGTTCAATGTGCGGACCAAAGTTCTGTTCGATGAAAATCACGCAAAACGTGAGAGATTATGCACAAAATCAAAATGCTGCGAACAAAACGGAGCAAGTAGATGCAGAGGTCGAATCAGGTCTCAAAGCCATGAAAACCGCTTATCAGGAACATGGTCAAAAATTATACCATAAGCTCTAATTTGTTTAAAAAGCGTTTGTATTCAATAAAATCTCAGTTAGGATGAAATTATGCTTTGCTCATCCTGATGAGAATTTATGAAGATTATTCAACAAGCAACTTATGGACAACACGATGCACAGATTCACCAACGTGAATACCTGTATCGTGGTTTTATTCAGGTTGAAAAAGTCAGCCTGAGCCATCGCTTGTTTAATCAAACTACATATACCCCAGTCCTTCAGCGTGAACTCATTCAACGCCCTGAAGCGGCTGGGGTACTCATTTATGATGCACCACAACAAAAATTTGCCCTGATTGAACAATTCCGTATTGGTGCAATTGATGATTGCGACTCGCCTTGGCAACTCGAAGTGATTGCAGGCGTGCTAGATGGCAATGAATCACCTGAAAGTTGCATTCGTCGTGAAGCTTTGGAAGAATCGGGCTGTGAATTAAAAGAATTACAACATTTATTCAGTTTTTATCCATCTGCGGGTGCATGCGCAGAATTGTTCCACTTATATAGTGCGAGCACCACGTTACCACAGGAAGGTGGCGTGTTTGGTATGCCAGATGAAGGAGAGAATATTCAATTACACATTCTTGATTATCAGGAAATTCCAAACTTGCTGACCAATGGTCGGCTAAAAAACGCACCTGTCATCATGGCATTGCAATGGTTACAACAACAAATTAAAACCGTGAAGGATGTCTAAGGGGTCAGGCATGACTTTATTCTCAAACAATCACCAGCACCGCTGGACAATTGTACAAATTTCAGATACGCACCTCATGAATCAGGAAGATTTAGAGTTTGTGCACATGAATCCTGAACGCAGCTTTCACGCGGTAATGCACGATATTCAACAGCAATATCCGCAGCTCGATGCTATTTTCCATACAGGCGATTTAGCACAAATCCCTGTTGCTGAAACCTATCAGCGTTATTTGCAGTTTATGCAGACTTTGAATACGCCGCATTTCCAGATTCCGGGCAATCATGATGATGCCGCGGTTTTTCCATTCCATTTACAGTCCAATCAAGTTCATGCAATTGAGTTGGGCAATTGGAGTGTCATTTTACTGAATACTGCGGTTAAAGGTCGGATTGATGGCTGGATGGACGCAGCACAATTACAGCAGTTAGATCAGCTTTTACAGCAACATGCGCAGCAGCAGGTGATTATTGCCTGTCATCACCATCCTTTTGATATGCAATCGCACTGGATAGATCAGCACAAACTTAAAAATACCGAAGCCTTAATTGATGTATTGGCACGCCACAACAATGTCAAATTGGTGCTGTGTGGGCATGTGCATCAAGACTCATTAAATGAATGGCAAGGGATTCAATTTTACTCTACGCCTTCGACCTGCGTGCAATTTAAACCACATAGCCAGCACTTTGCGCTTGGGCCTGAGGCACCGGGTTACCGTGTGTTACATTTGAATGCAGATGGCAGTTTTAGCACCCAAGTGCATCGGGTTGAGCATGTCACACAACAAATAAATTTTGAAATTTCAGGTTATTAACTTTCCATTTTATTTTTTTTGCTTTACTTTATGCCTTCAACGAAAAAATGCGATAACACATCCAAACATCAAAGACTATCCATAATCAAAAAAAGTCTATATGATGACGTCCCCCGAAGATCGAATATTGTTCTTTGGGAGTGGATAAAAACACTTGCATATCACCACATTTTTCGCGTACCAATCGTGCGCATATGATGAGGAATGCCCTACATGGCGAATGACAACCAAAATCAAGTCTTGGACGAACAAACAGATCTTGTAGAAGAAAAAGCTACAAAACGCGTGCGTAAGGCAAAGCCAAAGGCTTTAGAGGGCGGTTCTACAGCTAGCTTATTTGGTATTGCACCTTATCAGCCTAAAAAAAATGAAGAATACATGTCTGAAGGACAGCTCGAGCATTTCCGTCAAATTCTCATGGCGTGGAAAGAAGAGTTAATGTCAGAAGTTGACCGCACTTTAAACACCATGCAAGACGAAAATACAGCCTTGCCAGATGTCAACGACCGTGCGACTCAAGAAGAAGAGTTTGCAATTGAATTGCGTACTCGTGACCGTGAACGTAAATTGATTCGTAAAATTGAACAATCTATTGAAGCGATTAAAAACGATGACTATGGTTTCTGTGAAACTTGCGGTATCGAAATCGGTTTACGTCGCTTAGAAGCGCGTCCAACTGCAACGTTATGTATTGATTGCAAAACTTTGGCAGAGATCAAAGAGAAGCAAAACAACGGTTAATCGTGACTGTTGAGAATTACCTAGCCGAACACAGTTCGGAGCTTGAGCAGCAGCGAAACGATGTTTCGCTCACTCGCTATATAGGTCGGTTTGCGCCATCGCCAACCGGCCCTTTGCATTTTGGCTCACTCATTACCGCAGTGGCCAGTTATTGCGATGCCAAAGCCCAGCACGGCACTTGGCTGGTACGTATTGAAGATACTGACATCCCACGCATTTACCCTGGCAGTGAAAATCATATCTTGCGTTGTATTGATGCCTTTCAATTTGAGCCGGATGCCGAAATTGTTTTCCAGAAAGATCGCCTCGATCTCTATGCAGCCGTGTTGCAACAATTGCAGCAACGCGACTTGGTCTATGCCTGTCAATGCACCCGCAAAATGCTTGGCTCCAATCATATTTATGCAGGGACTTGCCGCAATTTAGGTTTAGATTTTGCCAATCAAGCGATTCGAGTCAAAGTCACAGACCAAGAGATTTGCTTTCAAGACCGCCTGCAAGACAAACAATGTTCCAACCTTGCGCAGGACTTGGGCGATTTTGTCCTAAAACGGCGTGATGGCATTATCAATTATCAACTGGCAGTGGTGGTGGATGATTATTTGCAAGGCATTACCCATGTGGTTCGCGGCGCAGATTTACTCGACAACACCGCACGGCAAATCTATTTGGGGCAACTGTTAGGCTACCCTAAACTCAGCTACACGCACCTGCCTTTAGCCATGAATGCACAAGGGCAAAAACTGTCTAAACAGAACTTGGCACAAGCTTTAGATTTAGCCCAAGCACCGAAGCTGCTACAAGCCGCTTTAACTGCCTTAAATCAAGCCACTGTCGAATTAGACACCCCTGCACGCATGCTTACGCAAGCCATTCAGCAATGGGATCTTTCACGTATTCCTGCAGGCACAGCTTTACACGGCTATTATTTATAAAATTTAAAATTCAGTTATGCTCAAATTGAAATGGATCATTTGAGGTTGTGTCATGTTTTTTATTTTTGGTGTTGGACCGAAAACCAAAGTGGTCGAGAAAAGTCAATTTAGCTGCCCCGTTTGCCGCACTCGCAGTAGCTATGAACTCAGACAGCAACGACAATATTTTTCCTTATTTTTTATTCCCTTGTTTCCTATGTCTAAACAAAAAAATACTACAGTCAAGTGCTTACACTGCGGAACAGTCATGCCAAGCATGGTCTTGCACCATGCTCAGCCAGAAGCGAAATAGAAGGATAAATTCTAGAAGCTGGATTCTTCACGGCTAGGGTTAATCTCATGCGTGCTGGCTTCAATTTTCAGAATCAAACTCACCATCACTGCACACATAATTAACGATGAACCACCATAACTAATAAAAGGTAGAGTCAAACCTTTGGTAGGCAACATACCCATATTCATGCCTGCATTCACCATAATCTGTAATAAGAAGATAATGCTGATGCCATAAGCCAAATATCCTGCACGTAAGTACTGGTTTTTCAGGGCGCGATGACCAATTTTAATGCAGGCAATCAGCATAGCAAAAGACAAGCTCAACACCACAAAAATGCCTAAAAAGCCAAACTCTTCACCTAAGACAGCCAACATAAAGTCCGTATGTGCTTCAGGTAAATAGGACATTTTCTGGATACTATGCCCCAAGCCTACGCCTGCCCATTCACCGCGTCCAAATGCCATTAAGGCGTTAGACAACTGATAACCGACACCCAAAGGGTCATTCCACGGGTTTGAGAACGACATTAAACGCTCAAAACGATAAGGCTCAAATACCACCAAAAACACAAAGGCGGCAATAATCGCGCCAAAGGCAATACCAAACTGAATTAATGGCGCACCAGCTAAAAAGAAGACCCCTAACATGGTCAAGGCAATCACCACGGTCGCCCCCAAGTCAGGCTCTGCAATCACCAAACCTACCGTGACTGCCATAATCACTGCAAGACGAATCAGACCTTTAATGTTATTACGCACTTCTTCGGCACGGCGCACCACATAGTCAGCGGTAAAAATGGCCATCATC
Organism: Acinetobacter sp. YH01007; assembly: GCF_013420425.1. Classification (NCBI taxonomy): domain Bacteria; kingdom Pseudomonadati; phylum Pseudomonadota; class Gammaproteobacteria; order Moraxellales; family Moraxellaceae; genus Acinetobacter; species Acinetobacter sp. YH01007. The sequence goes on from NZ_VOYC01000018.1 coordinate 28,093, forward strand.
ACTTTAGCGACTTCGGAAGCTTGCAGGGTAAAACCTGCGACCCGAATCCAGCGTTTAGAACCATTGACTTCAGTACCCACCAGCAACACTGCAGCCAACAAGGCAATGGTCACAATCCACAGAAAGAAGGTGTTGTTAAACCAGGTATTCAGCGGCACTCTATAGGCAATCACGGCAGCGATTAATGCCACCACAATAGAAATACCATGACGCAATACATAGTGAAAGGCATTTTCATGCATGCGCTCGGCATAAGGCATAGAAGCCGATGCCACCATGATTGAACCAATACATAACAGCGCCAGTACGCTAAAAATCAGTACATTGCGTACATTCACTTCCGCTGGCAGTTTGGGTAACCAGCGCTCATAGACCTGATTGAGTTTATTGATTGTTGTCTGAGCAAAGCCAGCCATATCTCACACCTTATTGTTGTTATACCAGTGCGTTGACATAAGCAACGAACTTGTGACCACGTTCTGGATAGCCCGAGAACATATCAAAACTTGCACATGCAGGTGACAATAACACCACATCATGCGCTTGTGTATGTTGTTGGCAGATTTCAACTGCTTGTTGCAAGGTATCTGCAGTTAAGAGTTGGGTTGTTCCCGCAACTGCTGTTTCAATTTTCGTAGCATCCTCACCAATCAACACTGCCAGTTTGGCATATTGTTGCAATGATTGGCGTAGCGCAGTGAAGTCCTGCCCTTTGCCTTGCCCACCTAAAATAATCGCAACCTTACCGCCTTGTGCCTGAATTGCTGCACCCAAGCCATCTAAAGCTGCCAAAGTTGCACCGATGTTGGTTCCTTTGGAGTCATTATAATAACGCACCCCATGTAATTCTTTGACGAATTCACAACGATGCTCCAAACCTTTAAAGGTTTTCAGCGTTTCCAGCATGCTGTGCATAGATAAACCAATGGCTTCACCCAATGCCAAACACGCTAATGCATTAGCAATATTGTGTGTGCCTTGAATATACATCTCGGTGCTTTTTAATAAACGCTCACGCCCACGTGCCAACCACATGCTGCCATCATCATCTTTTAATAAGCCGTATTGGTTTAGGTCAGGCGCATTTAAGCCAAAACTTTGCATAGGAGTCTGATCTGGCACCAACGGACGACTCAAAGCATCATCACGGTTAAACACCACTTTTTTCACACCCTGAAAAATACGATGTTTGGCGGTGTGATAACCGAACATATCGCCATGACGGTCTAAATGGTCTTCACTCATGTTCAGCACTACCGCCACTTCTGCATTTAAATTCGAGGTGGTTTCTAGCTGAAAACTGGAGAGTTCTAAAATATACAGTTCAGGATCATCTTTAATCAAATCCAGCGCAGGGCGTCCCAAATTTCCACCTACCGCGACTTTTTTACCTGCCTGCTCTGCCATTAAACCAATCAGTGTGGTAACGGTACTTTTCGCATTAGACCCTGTAATTGCCACAATAGGTTTGTCGGTCGCACGACGTAAAATCTGAATTTCACTCACCACAGGAATGCCCTGCGCCATCGCAGCCTGAATTTCAGGGAGTTTTGGATCTAAACCTGGGCTAATCACAATTTCTTCCGCAGACAGCAATAAATCCTGATCAAACTGACCAAAACGGGTTTCTACTTCGGCAGGAATTTGGTCATGCCCTGGAGGTGTGGGGCGAGAATCTGTCACAGCAACGCGGTAACCCTGATGATGTAAAAAATTAACGGCTGCAACACCAGAAATACCAAGTCCTGCAACGACTTTTAATCCACCACGTTGTATTAACATTTTTGCCCCATTTTGTGCGCTAATTTTGAAACAGACAAAATAGTAGCACTTTGCTGTTTTGAATGCTTTTTCTGTTTGCAGTTCCTGCAGTTTTTTTGTGTCAGTGCGTAAAAAAACCGTCATATTGCAGACGGTTTTTAAAAAGAATATTGCTAAAGTGAATAAACAAGCCTATTTCCACTTCACCGCTTGAACTTCAACTTGCTTTTCTGCGGGTTGATCTTGAGAATCACAACCACAACTGCCGCCACAGCCTGCCGCGGCTGCAGGTTTTAGCCATTTGGCCAAGCCATGCCAGCCTTTTTCAGTACAGAAATTGGAGAGTTTTAGAAAAACTGCGCCAGAAGTCTTGGGAAAGACTTTTTTAAAGACTACTACAGCACTCCACAGTACCAATGCAGCAACAATTAAAATTTCAACCATGTTCATCTACTCCTGTAGGTCAGGCATGTGCCTTAACCCAACAAATACGATGCCGTTTGATAAGTCAGGAATGACATGAAATAAGCCAAACCAAATAGATAGCAGGTCATAATACTGACCGTACGCCATGATCCTGTTTCGCGTTTTACCGTTGCTAAAGTTGCCAAACAATGCGGTGCATAAATAAACCACACCAATAACGATAAACCCGTTGCCAATGACCAGCCCAGTTCACCACCACCACTAATTAAAGCAGCCAAACCTTGGGACATGGCATCTTCATCCACTGCAGATAAGGCATAGACTGTGCCTAATGCAGCCACCACCACTTCACGCGCTGCCATCGCAGGAATCAAGGCAATCACGATCTGCCAGTTAAAGCCCACAGGAGCAAAAATTGGCTGTAATACATGCCCCAGCATCCCTGCAAAACTATAGTCAATTGCAGGCATGGTCGCGCCTTCAGGCGGCTGCGGGAACGTACACAAGAACCACAATAAAATCGACAGTGCAAAAATAATGCCACCGACACGCTTTAAGAAAATTTTGGCGCGATCTAGCAAACCAATCCAAACACTTTTTAGGTCTGGAAAACGGTAACTTGGTAGCTCCATCAACAAGACATGCTCAGATTTATCTTTTTGCAAAAATTTAAGCACAAAAGATACGCCCAAGGCACTCACAATGCCTGCCATATACAGACCGAACAAGACCAGACCTTGTAAATTAAACATGCCCCATACGGTTTGATTGGGAATGAATGCTGCGATGAGTAAGGCATATACAGGCAAGCGCGCAGAACAAGTCATTAACGGCGCAACCATAATCGTGGTTAAACGATCACGTGGGTCAGCAATACTACGTGTTGCCATAATGCCTGGCACTGCACAGGCAAAACTAGACAGCAATGGAATAAAGGCACGACCACTCAAACCTGCGCTAAACATCAGCTTATCGAGCAAGAATGCGGCACGTGGCAAATAACCCGATTCCTCTAAAATTAAAATAAACAGGAACAGAATTAAAATTTGCGGCAAGAACACCACCACACCGCCTGCGCCCGCAATAATGCCATCCACAATCAAGCTGTTCAGCAAGGGATGGCTAATGTTTTCGCCAATCACTTCACCTAGCCAGCCAAATAAACTTTCGATGCCATCCATAAACGGTGCAGCCCAAGCAAATACCGCTTGGAAGACAACAAACATCATCACCGCAAGGCTGACTAAACCGAATACAGGATGTAAAAAAATTTTATCGAGGAAGTCGGAGCGTTTGTCTTCTTGATCTACAAAGTGCACCACATCATGCAAAATGGTTTGAATCCGTTGATGCTGACTGCCTGTTAAGCCTGTCAATTCTGTCTGCGGAACAGCAAATTTGCCCTGATCTAAGGCATGCATTAAGTTTTGAATACCTGAATCACGCACTGCCACGGTTTCCACCACAGGTACACCCAAACGCTCAGACAATTTTTGCGTGTTGATTTGCATGCCACGACGACGCGCCTCATCCATCATGTTGAGTACCAACAAAATCGGACGACCCAGTGCAATCATTTCCAAAACCAAGCCCAAATGCAATTTCAGGTTGGTGGCATCCACGACACAAAGAAAGGCATCTTGCTGACCTTCTTCGGCTATTTTGCCTTGTACCACATCTCGAGTAATGGCTTCGTCGGGACTGGTGGCTTCTAAACTATAAGTTCCGGGCAAATCCAACACCCGCACCGCCTGTCCCGAAGGCAAGGTGAATTGCCCGACTTTACGCTCTACGGTCACGCCTGCGTAGTTGCCAACTTTTTGACGTGTCCCTGTCAAATGGTTAAATAAAGATGTTTTACCGCAGTTTGGATTCCCTACAAGTGCGATACGTAAGGCATCGCTCATGCGGACACCCCTTGTTCAATTTCAATGCGTTCAGCTTCTACTTTGCGCAAAGCAAAACGGGTAAATCCCACTTGAATCAAGATTGGATCACCACCAAAAATACCTTTGGTAATCACCTGCACCTGCGTACCCGGCACAAAACCCAGTGTTTCTAAGCGGTTTGCCACTAAGTCACTAAGGGATGTTCCACCATCGGCAGTACGTAATACCTGACGGATGATGGCTGTTTGTTTTGCTTTAAGTTCTGACAAACGCACCGTGAAATTCCTATACCATTTTGCACATTATAACATGCAAATGAGAACAATTAACAAATAAGGTCGACTTACATTTAAATGCTTTATATCACATCGACAGCCCTGCTGAATTGGATTAGAGTAGAAAATAACGCTGCTTATTATCGAATTTCTCAATTAATTTTGTGATTTCGCCTGTGATTCCTATGCTGAACAAAAAACCTCGTATTCCTGCTGCAATACAGATTCCAGAAGCTTTGAGCTTTTTGGAAGGCTATCGCAACGATTTAATCGCACAAAGTGTCAGCCCGCATACCCGCAATGCCTATCTGTCCGATTTAATTCAATGCAGCGACTATGTCAGCAAACCCATGCCTGAATGGAATCATGACGATATTTCAGATGTACTCATCGAACTCACCAAACAACAAAAAAGCCCCCGCTCTATTGCGCGCTGTCTGTCTGCACTACGTTCTTTTTATAAGTTTTTAAGAGAGCACAAACTGCGCTCTGACAACCCTGTTGCTGCGCATAAAACCCCAAAATTAGGTCGTGCCTTACCCAAAGATTTATCTGAAGCCGATGTTGAAGCCTTAATTCACGCTCCTGACATCAACACTGCACTCGGATTACGAGATCGTGCCATGCTTGAAGTCTTATATGCTTGCGGTTTACGAGTGACGGAATTGCTGAATTTACGTTTAGAATTAATCAACCTAAAACAAGGCTATTTACGAATTGTAGGTAAAGGCAATAAAGAGCGTTTGGTGCCTATGGGACAAGTCGCTTGTGAATGGATAGAAAAATATTTAACCGAGTCGCGTCCGCAACTGTATAAAAGTGCCACCGATTATCTATTTTTAACAGTTCATGGCGGCATTATGAGCCGACAAAATTTTTGGTATGCCATTAAACGCTATGCCCTGCAAGCAGGCATTCAAGCCGAGTTATCGCCACACACGTTAAGACATGCCTTTGCCACGCACTTACTCAATCATGGGGCAGATTTACGTGTGGTACAAATGCTGCTCGGGCACAGCGATTTATCCACTACACAAATTTATACCCACGTTGCACAAATCCGTATGCAGCAATTGCATGCCCAACATCATCCACGGGCTTAAAACAAAAACGACGTCGAAGCATAAGATCTACTGAAACTTCGTCTATGAACGCAAGCCATTTATGAAATGGCAACAGACCCTAACGATCACGAATATTTTTTGTTATGCTAACGCTCTATTTTTTATGCCAACAAGAAAGGGTTGTTTATGACATTTACCCGCTCGACACTTTTGATTGCCTGTTCACTGGCAAGTGCTTTTGCAATCACCGCATGTTCAAATGCAAACAATGAAGATAAAAAGCAAACCACACTCACCGCCAGTGCGCCTGCAACGGGTGAAGCATCAACCCTGATTGAACGCAATGCACAACAGCGTTTAAGCACGACCTTGCAGCAACATTTTAAAACTGCAGGCATCAACGCCAAAATTACCGACATTAAAGCCACGGAAGTCCCAAATTTATTTTGGGTGAGTCTTGAAGGCATGTCATCGGTCTATGCCACCAGTGATGGCAAATACATTATTCAAGGCGATGTGATCCGTTTAGGTGACAAAGAACTGCATAATGTCAGTGAAAACTTGCAAGCAGGCGTGAACAAGAAAATTTTTGCTGAATTAAAACAGGAAGATTTATTGGTATTCCCTGCCAAAGGTAAAACCAAACACGTCATTTATGTATTTACCGATGTCAGCTGTCCATATTGCCATCGTCTACATGAACAAATGGATGAAATGAATGGCAAAGGCATTGAAGTCCGTTACATTTCTTGGCCGCGTGGCGAACAGCACATGCCTGCCATGGAAGCAATTTGGTGTAGTGAAGATCGTCATGCTGCCTTTAATCAAGTTATGAATGGCGCACAAATTGCACCTGCCAACTGTAAAAACCCTGTTCGTGCTCAGTATCAATTGGGCTTAAATATGGGCGTCAATGGCACACCTGCAATTTATAATGCCGAAGGCGTATATTTAGGCGGCTATCTGTCTACCGCTGAATTGATCAAGCGCTTAGACAAATAAAAATAGAGGTTTTGTAGATGCTGCATCATCCCAATACACCAAGACGTAGCATCTATGAAGCCAATATAAATAACGATTTTTTATGCGTTATTTTACTTTTTTTTATACTGTGAAGATAAGTGAGATCTGCCCTAGAGTCAGCGCGTTTTTTTAGCTATGATCTAGGCTTGCTTAAAGTTATTAAAATATGGAGTGTGACGTGAAACCAGTTCGTCTGGCAATCCTCGGTCTTGGTACTGTGGGTGGTGGTGCCCTTAAACTATTAAAAGAAAATGCTGCTGAGATTAGACGTCGCACCGGTCGTGAAATTGAAATCACTTATGTGGGAACACGTCGTCCGCGTCCTGACCTAAACTTGCCTGAATCGGTCAAGCAAAGCTCCGACTTGATGGACATTGTCCGTCAACCCGATGTAGACGTGGTGGTTGAAGTGATGGGCGGTATTCACCCTGCTTATGACGTGATCATGGAAGCCATGAAGCACGGCAAACAAGTAGTGACAGCCAACAAAGCCCTACTTGCAGAACACGGCAATGAGCTATTTAAAGCAGCTGAAGACAATGCCGTACAAATTGCCTATGAAGCTGCGGTTGCAGGTGGTATTCCAATTATTAAAGTCATCCGTGAAGGTTTGGCTGCCAACAAAATTGAATGGTTGGCAGGCATCATCAACGGTACAGGCAACTTCATTTTAAGTGAAATGCGTGAAAAAGGTCGTGCATTTGAAGACGTACTGAAAGAAGCGCAAGAGTTAGGCTATGCCGAAGCCGATCCGACTTTTGACGTCGAAGGTATTGATGCTGCACACAAACTGACTATTTTGGCTTCATGTGCATTTGGTATTCCACTACAGTTTGACAAAGTCTTTACCGAAGGTATTGGCAAAGTGACCGCACAAGATGTGAAATATGCCGAAGAACTCGGTTTCCGCATCAAACACTTGGGGATTGCCCGTCGTACCGATAAAGGTATTGAATTGCGTGTTCACCCAACTTTAATTCCTGAAGAAGAATTGATTGCCAATGTTAATGGCGTGAAAAACGCGGTCTTGGTACAAGCCAATGCGGTTGGTCCAACGCTCTATTATGGCGCAGGTGCAGGTGCAGGCCCAACAGCCTCTGCAGTAGTTGCAGATGTCGTTGATATTGTCCGTGACATTTCTTATACCGAAGATGGCGCAGGTACAATTCCGCAATTGGCATTTGAAGCCTTAACCGACTTGCCAATTTTAAGCCGTGAAGAAATGACCACGGGTTACTACATTCGCATTAATGCCGAAGACCAAACTGGCGTACTTGCTGATGTGACCACTATTTTAAGCCGCGCGGGAATCAGTATTGATGCCATCATGCAGCAATCACGCTTAAAAGACCTTATTCCTATCGTGATTCTGACTGACCCAGTCCTAGAATCAAAAATGGATGAAGCGTTACAACAAATTCAAGCATTGCCAACCATTCATGGCGAAATTGTACGAATTCGTTTAGAATCGCTTGATAATTAATCGGGTGGAGGGGAGTATTTCCCCTTGCCAAGCTCTACACACAATTGGAACATCATCATGTCGAATGCCAATCGTTATACTGGTTTAGTTGACCGTTATCGTGACCGTTTACCAGTGTCTGCAACCACACGTGCAATCTCTCTAGGCGAAGGAAACACGCCACTGATTAAGCTTGAGAATATTCCACGCATTATTGGTAAAGATGTTGAAATTTATGTGAAGTATGAAGGCTTAAACCCGACAGGTTCATTTAAAGACCGTGGTATGACCATGGCAGTTACTAAAGCAGTTGAAGAAGGTTCAAAAGCCATTATTTGTGCATCTACAGGTAATACTTCTGCTGCTGCTGCTGCCTATGCTGCACGTGCAGGCATCAAAGCATTCGTTTTAATTCCTGAAGGCAAAATTGCCATGGGTAAAATGGCACAAGCGATGATGTACGGTGCCATCACCATGCAAATCCGCGGTAACTTTGACGATGGTATGCGTCTAGTTAAAGAAGTTGCTGACCAAGCACCTGTGACCATTGTGAACTCGATCAACCCTTACCGCCTACAAGGTCAAAAGACCATTGCGTATGAAATTGTAGATGAGTTAGGTCGTGCACCAGATTACCACTGCTTACCTGTAGGTAACGCAGGCAACATTACTGCACACTGGATGGGTTATACCGAAGCGGTTGCCAACCAATCTGCCGATCAATTCGAGCAAGTGGTCTATGACGCAGCAACGGACAAATTCACAGGTCCAAACCCTGAAGGCCGCCCAATCATGGTGGGTTATCAAGCGTCTGGCGCTGCGCCATTCTTACGTGGTGCGCCTGTAGAAAACCCTGAAACTGTTGCAACTGCAATTCGTATTGGTAACCCACAAAGCTGGAACCATGCCAAAGCCGTTGTACGCGATTCAGAAGGTTGGTTTGATGAGCTAACTGATGCTGAAATCTTAGAAGCACAACGCATGCTTTCAATGTATGAAGGCGTATTTGTTGAGCCTGCATCTGCTGCGTCTATTGGTGGTGCAATGCGCGACATCAAAGCAGGTAAAATCAAAGAAGGTTCTGTGATTGTATGTACCGTAACAGGTAACGGTCTGAAAGATCCTGACACTGCAATGAAACAATGTGCAGATGCGGTGATGCTCTCTATTGATGCTACAATGCAACAAGTAAAAGACTCTATCCTTTCAAACATGTAAGTTTTGAATCGTGATCAAAAAAACCTGCATTAGCAGGTTTTTTTGTATTTGGAATCATGCAACTTTAACGGAAGTTGAGTCGTACGATTGATAACTCAACGCTCCAAGCTGAATGTGCTCTTAAATACGTTTAGGTAACTGGCTTGCCCAACTCATTAAGCGAGTTGCATCATTGGTACGTGCTTGTGAAGTATCTGCACCCAAAAGCACCACCACTGCAGGACGGTTATTCAAAGTGGTATGCATCACCACACAACGCCCTGCTTCATTGATATAGCCTGTTTTAGACAGATTAATATTCCAACCACCATTACGTACCAGTGCATTGGTATTGTTAGATTTTAAAACACGATAACCCAAGTTAAAGTCATAGGTTGGCGTGGTTGAGAATTGGCGAATCAAACCATATTGCGAAGCGGTGCTGACCAAAATACCCAAATCACGCGCAGAAGATACATTACGTGGGTCTAAGCCTGTTGCTTCGGTAAAACGGGTAGAATGCATGCCCAATTCACGCGCTTTAGCATTCATTGCGGCTACAAAGGCATTTTTCCCACCTGGATAAGTACGTGCCAACGCTGCTGCTGCAGGATTTTCAGATTTCATTAATGCAAACAGTAACGCTTCGGCACGGTTTAACTTGTCGCCCACACGCAAAGTTGAGCTTGAGTTTTTACCTGCTGCACCTGCAAAATCAATCGATTGCAAAGTGATTTGTTCAGACATATTCAAACGTGCATCAGAAGTCACCACGGCAGTCATCACCTTGGTCACAGATGCAATAGGTAATGCCACATTGGTATTTTTGCTATACAGCACTTCACCTGTTTGCGCATCCATCACCAAAGCCGCACGTGCATTAACTGATGGTTGGTTGCTATAAGCAGAGGTATCTAAAATACGGACTGTTTTAGGCGCAGTGGAAGCAGGTGCAACACCATTGCTACTACGCACTGTAGTGGTAATTTTCGTTGAACCTGGCGGAGTAGGTTCAGCAACATAGCTCTCTGGCGCAGCCTGAGCGCTCGCACTGGTACTTTCCAGATCACCATTTAAGAATTGATCGGCTTGCTCCGAAGACCAACTTAAGGTCGCCTGACCGTCGCTCCCAGAGGAAGGATTGATGACAAGTTCAGCAAAACTGACAGAACTTAGGCTGAACATCATAGATGCGACCAGCACATGCATGAACGACTTCTTAGAATTTTTCACGACTGCTTACTCAACTCAGGGAGGTAAGATACATTTGCGTATTACCTCAAATATGCCTTACATTTAAAAATACAACAATGAATCGTTTTTGACACCATATTGTGCAGAACTTTTCATTCTAGATTAAGAATAGCATTGCTAATTTTGTCGTTTCATTGCAAGCTAATTTTGCTTTATGTAACAAAAAAGATGATTTTTTCAAAGGGAGAGTGTAGGTGATCACAGTTTTAGTAGTCGACGATCATGAATTGGTACGTACTGGGATTTGCCGTATGCTCGAAGACCATGCCGATGTGCAGGTGATTGGACAAGCTGAATCGGGTGAAGAAGCGATTACCTTAGTGCGTCAGCATCATCCCAATGTGGTGTTGTTAGATGTGAACATGCCTGGGATTGGAGGCGTAGAAACCACACGTCGTCTATTGCAAACTGCACCAGACACTAAGGTCTTGGCGGTGAGTGGTTTGGCAGAAGAACCCTACCCTTCTTTATTGCTGAAAGCAGGTGCAAAAGGCTATATCACCAAAGGTGCACCTGTCAGTGAAATGGTACGTGCCATTAAAAAAGTCATGCAGGGCGGTAAATACTTCAGTGCCGACATTGCCGAACAACTGGCAAGTTCATACTTATCTGACACACAACAATCGCCTTTTGATAGTCTTTCAGAACGTGAAATGCAAGTGGCGATGATGGTGGTGAATTGTATTAGCGCACAGGAAATTGCCGATAAGTTGTTTGTCAGTGTAAAAACCGTAAATACCTATCGTTACCGTATTTTTGAAAAATTAAATATTGATAGTGATGTCAAACTGACTCACCTTGCCATTCGTTATGGACTGATTAAACCCTAAATTTTCAACGCTGTTGATGCACAAATAAGACCTTTACGATATGCCAGATTTAAAACAACATTCTGAGTTAAATCAGTATCATCTTGGCATGTGGTATGGTACTTACCGACTGCTGATTGCCTTTTGTTTGCTGCTGATTACCCTGCTCACCTTTCAGCAGCTTGGCACACAATATCAGCACCCGGGTTTATATCTGTATACCTTGGTCTGCTATTTTATTTTTAGCTGCCTGCAACTGATCAGCTATAAATATATTCCTTTTAAAAGCACGCAACAACTGACCCTGTTTTTTGCAGTCGATATTATCGCGCTGAGTAGCCTGACTTTTGCCAGTGATGGCCCTAATTTATATTTAAGTCTGCTGTTTGTGATCACGATTTTTGCAGCCTCTCTCTTGCTGCAAAAGCGTAAAGCCTTAGCCATTACCCTCATCGCGATGATTATGGTGATTTACCAACACTTTGTTGGGAGTTTGCTGGACTTTTCATCGCTAAATAATATTGGTCAAAGTGCGCTATTGGCATTTTTATTTTGGGTGGTTTATGGCAGTGGACGTATTGCAGTACGGCGTTTCCAAATTTTAGAAAATCTAAATTTTTCGCAATCTTTGGAATTAAACCGCCTACAAAATATCAACCGTTATATTTTAGAACAAACCGAAATGGGCTATTTGGTTTTAGATGAAAATTGCTATGTCGTCCTCAGCAACCCTGCAGCCTGTCATCTGTTGGGGATTCATCCTAAATATGCGCACGCGACCTATCCATTGTATAAAATTCAGCCCGATTTATTTGATCTGTTCAAATTTGATCAATTGCAAGATGGAGAAAAATTTCAATTCGAGTCGCAACTGAGTCATTTTCATGTGCATATTCAGGTACAAAAACTCAAAGTGCCACATCAAACGCTGACTTTATTGGCGCTGCAGGATGGACGTAAAATCAATCAGCAAGTCCAGCAACTCAAATTAGCCGCCTTAGGACAACTCTCTGCCAGTATTGCGCACGAAATTCGCAACCCGTTGGCAGCCATTGTACAAGCCAACAATTTATTTACAGGCAGTGATGCTGCACAGCAACAATTGCTGTCGGACATGATCAGCAAACAAGCGACACGGATTGATAAGATTATTCACGACACGCTGAGTATGGTCAAAAATAAACAAACCACGCCTGTCGCGATTCAGCTCAATCAATTTTTGCCACAATTCATTCAGGAAGATTTACCTGATGCAGCGAGTCAAATTCAGCTTACACTGACCGAACCACTGAGCATCCAGTTTGATGAATCACAGTTTCGCCAAGTGCTGATTAACCTGATTCGTAACGCCATTCGACACAATGCTGCACAGCAGCCCATTGAGATTACGGTCTACCCGCAAACAACTTATATTTATATTGATGTGCGGGATTTTGGTGCAGGTGTCGCCAGTCAAGATCTCCTCTATCTGTTCCAGCCATTTTTCAGTACCGAAATCAATGGAACTGGTTTAGGATTGTATCTATCGCATAGTTTTTGCGAGGCGAATCAAGCCAAGCTGAGCTATGTAGAACAAGAACAAGGCGCATGTTTCAGGATGAAATGTCTACGTGCCATTGAATAAACGCGATTGATATTGGATCAATCTTGTTGCTGTGGTTTTGATTTAATTTTGTGTGGTTTTGGGGAAAATATGCACGCTGTTCAACCTTTGGTTTTATTGGTCGATGACGAAGAAGACCTTTGTACCCTCATGCAGATGACTTTGGCACGTATGGGGATTCAAACCCATGTCGCGTATCGTTTAGTGCAAGCCAAGCAGTTATTGGCAGAACATCAGTACGATGCTTGCTTAACCGACTTAAACCTGCCCGATGGCAATGGCTTGCAACTGGTTGAATGGATTTCCGAACAATATCCGAATGTGCCTGTTGCCGTATTGACCGCTTACGGCAATATGGATATTGCGATTGCTGCTTTAAAAGCAGGTGCATTTGACTTTGTCAGCAAGCCTGTCAATCAAATACATTTACAGCAACTCCTTGAAAAAGCACTGAATAAACCTTTCGACACCACCGATCATCACAGCCAAGATCAGCTTGAATATAAAATGTTGATTGGGCAATCTTTGCCTATTCAGCAATTGCGCAGCACCATCAAAAAAATTGCGCGCTCGCAAGCGCCTGTATTTATTACAGGCGAATCAGGTACGGGGAAAGAAGTTGTCGCCAATTTGGTTCACCGTTTAAGTAATCGCAACGAAGGACCATTTATTGCAATTAACTGTGGTGCAATCCCCACCGAACTCATGGAAAGCGAGCTATTTGGACACAAAAAAGGTAGCTTTACAGGAGCGACTCAAGACAAACAAGGTCTGATTCAATCTGCACATGGTGGCAGCTTATTTTTAGATGAAATTGCCGAACTGCCACTGAGCATGCAAGTCAAACTGCTGCGTGCCGTTCAGGAAAAGCGCATCCGTCCTGTGGGTTCAGATAGTGAAATTGATGTCGATTTTCGAGTGATCAGCGCCAGTCATCAGGACTTAGAAAGTTTGGTTCAGCAAGGACGTTTCCGTCAGGATTTATTCTTCCGTATTCACGTGATGGATTTGGTCTTGCCTGCCTTGCGTGAACGTGGACAAGATATTCTGTTATTGGCAGACCACTTCATTCAAAAAGTTGCACAAGAATGGGACATTCCTGCCAAACAACTGACACCTCGTGCCCAGCAATTTTTATTAGAACAGTACTATCCAGGTAATGTGCGTGAGTTACGCAATATTATTGAACGTGCCATTACCCTGAGTGATGATGATGTTATTGATCTCAAACACTTACAAACCGCACCCTTGCGCCAATTCAGTATGAGCAATACAGCAACCACTGAACCACAACCTACAGCAGAAACACCACAGCAGATCGTGACAGATGTATTGCTGACAGGACGCAAACTGCCTGAAGAAGGTTTAGAAGCCTACTTGGAAAAAGTAGAAAAAGACATTTTACTGAATGCGCTGCACCTGACCCACTGGAACCGTACATTGGCAGCAAAAAAATTGGGCATGTCTTTCCGTTCTTTGCGCTATCGTCTGAAAAAGTTTGGATTAGATACTGAAGATGAGTAAACGCTAAACAATGAAGACTGTCTAAAAATACGTGTTACTCAGATGAGACTTAACGGCGGCTCAGCAGTAAATCTGCCACATGCTCAAGATAAGCCTCTTCTTTCATTTCAGGACTTTGAATATATTGCTGATTCGGCTGAATCCCAACCCCTTCAATCATTTGCTCGCGTGGGGTGTAATAATGCGAAACCGTCATTTGTAAGGCAGCACCATCGCTAAGTGGGAACAGCTTTTGCACCACCCCCTTGCCATAACTTTTTTCGCCCATCACCCAAGCGCGTGAATGGTCTTTTAAAGCACCGGTAAAGACTTCTGCCGCAGATGCAGAGCGATGATTAATCAGTACTCCGACTTTTAAATTTTGAAATTCAAAGCTAGGTAACGCCTGAAATTGTTGATCGCCTTCAGAACGACTTTTGGTCGATACAATCACACCCTGATTTAAAAATAAATCGGCAGATTCCACCGCAGCAGACAGTAAGCCTCCTGGGTTATTACGCAGATCAATCAATACGGCTTTTAAGCGTGGCGTGCTATGTTCTTCAATTAAGCGTTTAATTTCATTGGCGGTGTCTTGCTGAAACACACGTACTTTTAACAACAAGACCTGATTAGAAAGCATCTGCGCCTGAATATCGGTTTCTACTTTTTTGTTGCGTACCAACATAATTTCAGGCTGATTGGCTGCACGTTGTACGCTTACAGTCGATCCCACTGAGCCTGTGAGCAGGTTATTGACCTGATCTGCACTCAGCTTTTTCAGTTCTTGGTTATCAATTTTAAATAGGCTGTCGCCATTCTTCAGCCCTTGTTTAGCCGAGTCGGCATTGGCACTTAAATTTTGAATGACCCAATGTTGCTGGGCAGCGTCATAGCGCAAAGTAAAATCAACCGAGGCCAAGTCGCCTTCGGTATATTGTAAAAGTTGTTTATATTCTTCAGCAGTTAAATAGCGTGAATAACGGTCTAAACCGCTCACCAAGCCACGAATGGCTTGCTGAAACAAGGCATCATCACTTTTTTCAGTCACATAGTTGTCTTTGACAATGCCATAGATTTGTACAAATTCCTGTATCGACTCTACAGGCACATCGACATAGTCCTGTTGTAGTGTAGGGCCATCTAACTCCCAATCTGGCGCAGCCCAAACACTCGAATGACTGGCACACAACACGCTTGCCAACACAACCGCATAAATTTTGTGAGCCGTCATTCCATCATCTACCTGTATCGAGGGTTATGCCTGTAAGCGAATTAAGTTGCGACCTTGCATATCTGCTGGCACTGGCAATTGCATCAAATTCAATAAAGTTGGTGCAACATCTGCCAACACACCACCTTCCAAAATGGTGGCCTGAGTTGGGCCTACATAAATGAATGGCACCAATTCAGTGGTGTGCTGAGTATGTACCTGACCACTGTCATAGTCTTGCATTTGCTCGACGTTACCATGATCAGCTGTAATAATCATGTGACCTTGTTTCGCCATCACCGCTTCATAAACGCGACCTAAGCAGGTATCTACCGCTTCAACTGCTTTGACAGCTGCATCAAACACACCAGTATGACCGACCATATCGCCATTGGCATAGTTCACCACCAACAAGTCATATTCACCTGAGTTAATGGCTGCAACCAGTTCATCAGTCACTTCATAAGCGCTCATTTCAGGTTTTAAGTCATAGGTTGCTACATTTGGCGATGGGATCAGGATGCGTTTTTCACCCGGATATTCATCTTCACGGCCACCACTAAAGAAGAACGTCACGTGTGCGTATTTTTCAGTTTCAGCAATACGCAATTGCGTTTTGCCCAAGTCTGATAAATATTCACCAATGGAGTTTTTCAAATCTTCTGGCATGTACGCCACTGGTGCAGCAATGCTGGCTTGATAACGGGTTAGCATCACAAATTTAGACAATTGCGGCACAACTTTACGTTCAAAACCAGCAAAGTCTTGTTCCACAAAAGCTTTGGTCAATTCACGCGCACGGTCAGCACGGAAGTTCATAAACACCACGCTGTCGCCATCTTGAATTTTGGCAATTTCACCAATACGGGTGGCTTTCACAAACTCATCACTTTCCTCTGCCGCATAAGCCGCTGCCAAGCCTTCTACCGCGGTTGCCGCAGTACGTACTGCCTCACCTTCGGTAAGTAAACGATAGGCTTGTTCTACACGATCCCAACGGTTGTCACGATCCATCGCATAGTAACGACCAATCAGGCTGGCAATACGACCTTGATTTGGATATTGTGCAAATAATGCGTCCAGTTTTTCCAAAGAAGGCTGCGCGCTTTTTGGTGGCGTATCACGGCCATCTAAAAAGGCATGTAGATAAACTTTTGCACCACGTTTTAATGCCAATTCTGCCATCGCCACGATATGATCTTCATGCGAATGCACACCGCCTTCAGACAATAAACCAAGCAGATGCACTGCACCGTTGGCTGCTTTGGCTTTTTCTACCGCATCGACCAACACTTCATGTTCAAAGAAAGCGCCTGTACGAATGTCTTTGGTAATACGGGTAAAGTCTTGGTACAACACACGTCCTGCACCCAAGTTCATGTGACCAACTTCAGAGTTACCCATTTGACCATCTGGCAAGCCCACATCTTCACCTGAACCAGAGATCAAACCATGCGGATGCTTTTCCTGCATAGCAGTCAAATTTGGTCGTTTCGCTGCTAAAAACGCGTTGTCTTCGACCGCTTCGCGATGACCCACACCATCCATAATCACCAATACGTGAGGGATTTTGCCAGCAGTTGCATCCGCCATAATCAATACTCTTTTTCGTCTACAAATTAATCATGCTATCTTAACGAATTTTGCGTCAAGACTCTATGTTCAGAAGATGGTTTCCGCCACTGATTCAGATAGGTTTACCCAATCATACGGAAAAAGCAGCAGCATCGGCCCGCACTTAACGCGCACGATGCAGTAAGTAACCGCCGATGACAAACATCAGAATAATAGGAATAAATACGAACCACGCAGGCGATGGTGCATAGACCAAGCTGGCATAGCCCAAGAAATCCTGTAAATAAAAGAAGGTTAAGCCGACAAATAAAGCAATCACCAAACGGAAACCCATAGATTGCTGACGTAACGGCCCAAAAATAAAGGAGCAAGCAATCACCACCAAAGCAATCAGCGCAAAGGGTGCACCAAGTTTTTGCCAGAACGCCAGTTGGTAGGTTTTGGGTACTTGGCTGTATTCATGCATATAACTCATGAAACTGACCAATTGACTTGGGGATAAATCTTCAGGGTCGATGGTGACCATGTGCACATATTTCGGTTGCAATGCTAAAGCCAAAGCCTGTTCGCTGTTTTTAGCTAAAGTCGCGTTGCCCGCCTGCAAAATATCCATCTGTTCAGTTTGATTGAGCAACCAACTACCGTCTTTAACAAACTGTCCCTGATCTGCAGACAATGTACCACGCAAGCGATAATTATCATCAAAATCGACCACTTGTACATTTTTGAGCTGCCCTTGGGCATTGGCGTAGTCAATATAAATAAAACGATTGCCTTCGCGCGACCAATAGCCACGAACTTCACCCAGCTCAGCGACGCTACGGTGACTTTTAACACTTTTGGCTTGTTCATTGGTGTATGGAATCACCCATTCACTGAGCACAAAAGACAGCAGTACCAATACCATGGCGGAACGAATCACCCATCCCACAATACGCCACAGGCTAATCCCTGCAGAACGCATCACAATCAATTCGCTGTTGGATGCCAACGTACCCAAGCCTAACACTGCGCCAATCAAGGCAGAAATCGGCAAAATTTCATAGAGATAATTTGGCGCACCCCACAATACATACAGCAATGCCTGCCATGCACTATAGTTTTCATTGAGTGAACCCAATTCGCCTAAATAGGTAAACAACACCTGCAAACCAGACAAAATTGCCGTTGCACCAAACATAGCCAGTGCAGTGGTCTTGGTGACGTGTTTTGCAACTATACGACGTGCCAACATCTTAAGACCTCACTCGCTGAATTTGCTGCTTAATTTTAGGTGCTAGTTTTTGTTTACGTGAGAACAAGGCTGCCGCAATCGCATAAGCCAACAACACCAACGGATAAGCAATCATGCCCATTTCTTGTTTGCTGATACGGGTTTTAACCGCCATGAGCGCCACAATCAAACTGGCGAAAATTAACAAGGCAGGAAACAGTTTTAAATAACGCCCCTGACGCGGACTAACTTCTGACAATGCCACGGCTAAAAACAACGCCACCACAATCGCAAAAGGCACAAAAATACGCCATCCCAGTTCACTTGCGACCACAGGGTCTGCACGGTTTTTCCAAAGTTGCGAGGTGGTTAAGGCTTCTACTTCGGCACTTTCAAATTTAGCTTCTTTGTCATTCTCTAAACGTAAACGATAACTTTGGAATTCTGCCTGTGAATATTTGGCTGTGCCCGGAAATATTTCATAACGACGCCCTTCGACCAAATCCACCACATTGGCAGGATCATTTTCCAGCTCTACCCGTGTCGCTTCTTTTGCCAGAATCATGACATCAGGACGACCTGCTTTTTCTGCACGTTGATAGAAGAAAATATCTTTCAGGTTTTTACGATCTTCAGATAGATCACCTGCGTAAATGGTATATGGCCCTGAAGAAATAAACTCTTTGGGTCGCACCAAATCAAAACCTGTGCGTACCGCCTGACTGGTGGTCAATGCTTCAAACTGACGCAGTCCCCACGGTGATGCCCACAGCATTAAAAAGCCTTGGACAATTAGAAATACCAGCGTCATTGGCACCAATAAACGTGCCAATTGATGCCGACTCACGCCACTGCTGTTGAGCACTGCCATTTCATGGTCGACATATAAACGACCAAATACCAACATCAAGCCAATAAAGAAACCCAAAGGTAAGATCAGCGTCAAGAATTCAGGCAAGCGATAGCCAATGATGCTGAATAAAATACTCGCATCCAAACGCCCTTGTGCCGCCACGCCAAAATACTTGATCAAGCGACCACCCATCATGATCAAAGTCAGTAAGGCAATCACAACCAAGGATGTCGACACAACTTGCTTGACCAAATAACGCCGAATAATCAAATTATTTCTTCCAAAATGTGAGGGAATCCAATTCGCGTTAGTTTACCTGAATGTTAAAAATATAAAACCTATCGCCTTGTTATACATTGAAACTCGACGCATAAAAATGTTTCAATGGTTGCATAGTTTGCACATTTAGATAGGCATAAAATCCAGTGATTAAATTTAGCTTAAGTCCCGCATTCCAAGAACACAGCGCGAGTGAATCTTTGTCAATTTTAGTGGCTGCAGAACAGGTGCCACAGGCAACTGCTGCTTATCAAATCAAGGATTTAGACAGCATTATTCAAGCGACACAATTTAAAGCAGGCTTTAATGAAAGTTTAAGTTTGGTGGCTAGCGTTGTTGAATGCGCCAATAGCAACCTGATCGGTTTGGGTAAAACCGAAGAATTACCAGCCGCAAAGCTGGCAAAAATTGCACAAAGCATTATCAAATCTTCACAAAAAAAATTTAAACAGATCAGCATTGATTTGTCTGCTCTGCCTAGCGAGCTGCATTATGTATTTGCACTCAGCCTGACCCAAGCAGCCTATGCTTTTGATGAATACAAAAGCAAAAAGAATGAGTTTCAGCTTGAACAAATCCATTTCATTGCCAACAACAGCCCACTCAGCGCAGATCAACTTCAATTGATTGAAGCCATGCAATCGGGTCAAAACATGGCACGTGACTTGGGCAACCGTCCGGGCAACATTTGTTTCCCTGAATATTTGGCAGAACAAGCACAAGCACTTGCGGCAGAATATCCAGACCTACTCAAAGTCACCATTTTAGATGAAGCAGAAATGGCAGAATTAGGCATGGGCGCTTTCCTTGCAGTCAGTCAAGGTTCAGATCGTCCAGGGCGCATTATTAGCCTCGAATATCAAGCACAGCGTGATGAAGCACCTGTGGTATTGGTCGGTAAAGGCATCACCTTTGATACAGGCGGCATTTCACTCAAACCCGGCTTAGGGATGGATGAAATGAAATTTGATATGTGTGGTTCTGCTTCAGTTTTAGGCACCATGCGCGCGCTGTGTGAAGCACGTTTACCTATCCATGTGGTCGGCACGATTGCCGCTGCAGAAAATATGCCGTCAGGCAAAGCCACTCGCCCGGGTGATATTGTGACCAGTATGAGCGGCCAAACCATCGAAATTTTAAATACCGATGCCGAAGGTCGTTTGGTGCTGTGCGATACCCTAACCTATGTGAAACGCTTCAACCCTGCTTTGGTGATTGATATTGCGACTTTAACAGGCGCTTGCGTGGTTGCACTCGGTTCGGTACTGACAGGCATGTTTACCCCAGATGATGAACTTGCGGCGGAATTAGATGCTGCGGGACACACTGCATTTGACCGTGTATGGCGTATGCCCGTGATTGACGATTACCAAGAACAACTGGATTCACCATTTGCCGATATTGGCAATATTGGTGGGCCTAAAGCAGGTTCAGTTACTGCAGCATGCTTCTTGCAACGCTTTACCCGTGACTATCGCTGGGCGCATCTAGACATTGCAGGCACTGCATGGAATTCAGGCAGCAATAAAGGCGCAACAGGTCGTCCTGTACCGTTATTGATGCAGTTCCTCGCACAACGTGCAAGCAATAATGGCTAAAGTTAGCTTTTATTTGTTTGAAAAAAGTCCTGAACGGCAAGTGGAAAGCACTTGCCGTTTATGCCGCAAAATTTTGCGGCAGCAGGCACGCATTTGGCTGCATTGCCCTGATCCAGAGTTACAGCAAATATTGGATGAGCGTCTGTGGAGTTTTGATGCCAGCAGCTTTATTCCACATGGCATTAACCAAACACAGGCCAGCGTATGTATTTCTGCCGAATTACCGCAGCAATCGGACTGGATTGTGTTTAATTTTAACAGTCAGGCACTTGAAGCCTATGCAAAATTTAGTCACATTATTGAGATTATTGAAAATCACGAAGCAGCTAAAGTGCTTGGACGTGAAAAATTTAAACAATATCGACGTTTGGGCATAGAACCACAGACGTTTAAGCTTTAATTTTAAAACGTTTTTTTAAAAATACTGCTCAAAATAAGGAGAGATGCGGTGACTTTAAATGTCGGCTCAGATTTTAAACAGCGCTGGTTAACCGCGCCTCAGGCTGTGCGCCAGACATTTATGGATGATCTGCATCGAATTTGTGAGGTCTTGCAACCTGAAACGCAATTACACAACTGGATTGCAGAAGATCAGCGCGCTCAGCAACAATCACAGGAAAAAATTGAACAAGCCTATGCTGACCTGAAAGCACGTTTGATTGAAGAAGCACGGCAACGTCGCCAATTGGCACTCGAACTCAAATTAGAACAGCAACGTGCAGAACAAGCCGCTTATGCTGCACAGCTACAGCAAGATGAAGCGCAACGCTTTGCAGAACAAACTCAAGCACTTGAGTTGATGCGTCAAAGTCTGGATCAGGAAATTTCAAACTATACTGCACGTTATGAGCAAAATCCTGAATTACCTGCAGTGACTTTTAATCAAGCCGCAACTGCGGTAAGTGATGATCAAATTGTTTCTGAACTTGAAAGTGTACGTTTGCGTTTAGAGCTAGAAGCCGAAACTCAAATTGAGCAGGCGGTAACGATCTTTCGTGCGCGACTACATGCTGCAGCCCAAGAAGAAATTGACTATATCTTAAAAAATTCAAATTTTTCTAAAGAATAATTTTACTTTTTATCCCCAATTAGCCCAAAGTCTTAAACCCAATGTCATCAAAATGAAATAATTTTGTCACATGATAATCATCCAGAAAAAGTTGAATTCTCAACTTTTATCTCCTTTAAATGACTTTTGTAATCATGGGTTTTAAATGGATATCTTGACGAAAATTTCAGGCAAAATCGACCATCTTAATGCGGGCGAACAGTGGAGTATTCGTGCTCAGGATTTATGGATCAGTCGTGCAGATTTCCAATCATTAAGCATGTACTTGTCTAAAGAAGCGGAAAAGGGTGAGTTTTCAATTCAAAGTAACGATACTTTTAGCCCGCGCTTGGGTGGCACAGAATTAATTGTCACCAAACACTAAAACTGAACAATATCAAAAGTCCACACGGTGGGCTTTTTTTGTGGCCATCAATCCACTTTTTTAGTTATCGCGGTGGATTTAGAATAAGAAAATAGAAAAAATGAGGAATTTAAATCCAATCACCCAACCAAGACAAAATATTACCCAAGCCATAACCTATTGCCATTAAAGAAAAAATCCATACGGCAGCACCCACCACATTATAAAAACTAAAGGTCGCCAAAGGCATGTGCCCTGACCCTGCAGCAAATGGTGCAAATGAGCGTACAAACGGTATAAAACGCGCCATTAAAATAGTTTTGCCACCATGTTTCATAAAATAATGGTTGGTTTTGACAATATATTCAGGTTTGAAATAACGTGAATGTTGATGAAAATACTTCACCCCTAGAATTCGTCCAGTGTAATAGTTGACGCTATATCCCAAGACTGCCGCGACAAAAAGCAAAATCCCCATATAGTGCAAATGCACCACGTCAGTGGTGGAACACAAGGCACCAATTGCGATCAGCAAACTATCGCCTGGTAAAAAGAACATGAACACAGAACCTGTTTCTGCAAAAATAATCAGAAACAAAATGGCATAGATCCACAGACCATAATTATCGAGTAATAATGGCAGCCAGTGTTCCAAATTCATTAAAAAATCAATCATCTACATTAAACCAAAGGGGTGTTTATGATGAAAAAAACATCTTTATCTTTTTAATTATCCCTAAAAACAAAAAAACAGTCTAATTTTTCAATCAGACTGTTTAAATTTCATTCGGCTCTGTGCTTATTTTAAAAAGCCATTTTCAGCCAAGAATTCCATGCTAATTTTAGATTGCTGCGTAGTTTCTGCAGCTTTATCACCCAAGAGCAAACGCTCAATATAACGCGCCAAGACATCCACTTCTAAATTGACCTTGCTGCCAACTTTCCATGTGCCAATATTGGTACGCTCTGCCGTGTGTGGAATTAAATTCAGACTGATAACACTGCCGCGTAAATGGTTAATGGTCAGGCTGATGCCATCGACGGTCACCGAACCTTTTTCTGCCAAATATTTGGCAATTTCTGCAGGTGCAGTCACTTCATAGTAAATTGAACGTGCATCTTCACGTACCAGCGTAATTTCACCGACTGCATCAACATGGCCACTTACGATATGTCCACCAAAACGTGTGGTCGGCAACATGGCTTTTTCGACATTGACAGGCTGACCCACTTTCCATGTGCCTAAAGTGGTACGGTTCAAACTTTCACGGGACACATCTGCGGCATACCAATTGTCGCCCCACTCGATCACAGTCAGGCAAATACCATTGGTGGCAATTGAATCCCCCAAATGCACATCTGACATATCTAAATCTGTCTGAATACGCAAACGTACATCACCGCCCACACTTTGCAGGCTTTCTACTTTACCTAAACTTTCAATAATGCCTGTAAACATAATCTTTTCTCTCATTCACTGAGGATTTGTGGATTTACCACAACGCCAATTGGGTACTCACACCTGAGGTATCTACACCACCCAATTCTGCAAAATGGTAAAGTTGCCCTAACAACTGGCGAATAGGTGGGCCTGACTTGGCATGCGTATCGGTAATCACAATAAATTCCAGCACGCGCGCACGCTCGGACTGACGCTGTTTACTCACGCGATAACGCGGAACATCTTGCGTCAATAACGTCACTCGACCGCGTTTTAAATTGGCTTGCAACAAGTCTGTGGCACTAATATTACCATCGGTAGAATAACTGGTCAGAATAAAACGTGCATTAATGGTGTCCAATAAGGTTTCATACGCCTCTTTGGCGTACTTAGATGAGTTGTATGGACTTGGACGTTCTTTGCGCCATGCACGGTCAATACCACTTTTAAAGCCTTTGGTGTCTGGGGTTGGTAAATCGACCTGATCCCACAAGGTTAAGGCATTTAAGACATGATAGTTACTGCTATAAGCATGTTGATTATACGGTGGGTCTAAATAAGCCACATCCACCTCAAAACCACTCATTTGATTGGCAAGATGCTGTGCATCGACACACCACATTTCTGCAGCAGGTTTATTTGGTTCACCAATGTCACAAAAACGACTTGGCGTGAGCCACAATAATGATTCTATTCGTTCGAGTGCAGTTTGAGTTTTGCCACCCCAGCCGTGGTGGAAGCTTTTAAACACCCCACTGGTATTACTGACAAAACTGGCAGAGTACAACAACGGCGCCAACAATGCCGACATCTCAACATCATCAATGGCACCCTGCGCTTGCCACGTAGCAATTTGCTGACGAATCGCATCTATGCGCATACCGTTACGACGTTTAAAGAATAAACGGTCACGACTTGGGTCATAAATTTCGTCATTGCGCGGACACAAATTATGCGTCACCCAGCCTTTGACTTCAGGCAAACGGTTCAAATAATCAATGGCTTTTTGATAGCCGCCTAATTCTTTAAACGCAGGTGCTTCAGTGCAGGCCAAAATCGCATGGTTTAAGGCATGGCTGTACGGTTCCCAGTCATTGGCAATCACCCGATAACCATTTTGACGCGCCAAACGTGATACCACTCCTGAACCTGCAAAAAAATCGGCAAAAATTGGTGCACGACCATTTTTAGGATGTAGCGTTCCTGTCTGTTCAAGTGCTTCTAAAATCAGATGCAGTAAACGGCGTTTATTGCCCAAATAAGGCACTAACTGATGGAATAAGTATTCATCAGTGGTGCGTGCCGCATGACGACGTTTGTGATAAACCGTTGACTCTGAACTCATAGTGTCTCTTGAGAAGGAATTAACCTAAGGCGCACGTCATCACCCAATTGAGTGACATCGCAAAGTTTAAATCGAAGTTGCTCTGCCATCTGTTCAAATTCTGCATTAAACATGGCACGAGCCGAGCGCCCTAACAATGTAGGTGCCACATAGCTGATCACTTCATCAACCCAACCTTCCTGTAAGAAAGCGGTCGATAAGGTTGCACCCGCTTCAACCAACACATCATAAATTTGATGTTGCTGTACCAATTGGGCAAGTAAGGTGGCTAAAGGTTGCGGTTCCAATTGTAACACGCCCAAAGCAGCCAACTCTGCACGATACGGTCCCATCACCATCACCGTTTCAGGCTGCTGCAAAATTTGTGCGCTCAAAGGCAAACGACCTTGGCGATCTAAAATAATCCGTTTGGGTTGTACTACGCTGTGGATGTCATCTACACCCTCTAAGTGGCGTACATTAAGCAGACAGTCATCGGCCAGTAACGTGTCGATCCCCGTTAATACTGCAGCAGAAATTGCCCGCCAATGCTGCACATCGGCACGTGCAGCCGTGCCTGTGATCCATTTGGATTCACCCGAAGCCATTGCCGTACGACCATCCAAACTAGAAGCAATTTTTAAACGCACATAAGGCATGCCTGTAGCCATGGCTTTTAAAAAGCCTGCATTTAACTGCGCTGCTTCAGCTTCTGCCACGCCCACGCTAACCTGAATACCTGCATCCTGTAAAATCTGAACGCCTTTACCTGCCACCAATGGATTCGGGTCTGGACAAGCCACAACCACTTTAGCCACGCCTGCATCGACCAAGGCTTTGGCACATGGTGGTGTGCGCCCATAGTGTGCACAAGGTTCCAAAGTCACATAAGCAGTTGCACCCTGCGCTTGTTCAGCGGCCTGACGCAAAGCAAAGACTTCGGCATGTGGCTGTCCTGCACGAGGATGGAAACCTTCGCCCAATAATTGGGCATCTTTAACAATAACGCAGCCCACGTTCGGATTTGGCTTAGTGCTGTATTGCCCCAAACGTGCCAGTTCAATGGCACGACGCATCCAAAAAAGATCATCGGGTTGCGCGTCAGTATTGAGTTCAATCATGGATGGTTGCTGTGGAATAGATGATGGCATTGCGCTTTATTGCTCACGCGACTGCATTTGTTCAATTTGGCGACGGAATGCTTCGACATCCTGAAAGTCTTGATACACCGAGGCAAAACGTACATAAGCAACATGATCCAATGCAAATAAAGCCTGCATAACAACCTCACCAATGGTACGCGATTTCACATCACGCTCTCCCAAACGGCGAATTTGCAGTTGGATGTCACTAAGTACCGTTTCAATTTGCTCTTGGGTCACAGGACGTTTTTGCAAAGCATGCATTAACGAACGACGCAACTTGGCTTCATCGAAAGGCTCACTTTTACCATCGGATTTAATTACCCGAGGCATGACCACTTCATAACTTTCAAAGGTGGTAAAGCGTTCACCACAGCCAATACACTCACGACGTCGGCGAATTTGGCAGCCTTCTGCCGCCAAACGTGAGTCAATCACTTTACTGTCTGCAGTGTTGCAAAATGGACAATGCATAGCGGTTTAATTGCACAAATTTAAATGAAAATGCAGTGTAGCAAAATTTCCAAACTTTGTAGAGTTTTACGCAACATATAGAAAAAAAACAGCCCCGAAGGGCTGTTTTACACAATATATTGATTATGTGCTGTCTGAATTATTCTACACGTTCACCATGTTGGCTTAAGTCGAGTCCCATACGCTCATCTTCTGCAGCCACACGAATACCGATGGTTAGATCAATTACTTTTAAGATGATGAAAGTCAGTATAGCTGAGTAAGCAATGGTCGCTAACACACCTTCAACTTGCACCCAAAGTTGGCTCATCAAGTTGCTTGGTGCAGCATCGCCCATAATAAACTCGCTGGCAAAGAAGGCGGTTAAAATTGCACCGACAATACCACCTACACCATGTAGTCCAAAGGCATCTAGAGAGTCATCAGCTTTCAGGGCGCGTTTTAAGGCAGTAATACCCCAGAAACATACGACACCACCAATTAAACCCATCGCTAATGCACCACCAACAGTCACAAAACCTGCTGCTGGAGTAATCACCACCAAACCTGCAACAGCACCCGATGCAGCACCTAATACCGAACCTTTACCACGTACCAGTTTTTCAACAACAAGCCATGCGATTGCTGCGGCTGCGGCTGCCACTTGAGTCACAACTAAGGCATAACCCGCTGCACCATTCGCGCCTAAAGCAGAACCACCGTTGAAACCAAACCAGCCCACCCAGAGTAAACTGGCACCCAGTACAGTCAAAGTCAGGTTATGCGGAGCCATAGATTCACGGCCCAAGCCCATACGTTTGCCCAACATGTATGCAGCAACCAAACCTGCAACACCCGAGTTAATATGAACAACAGTACCACCAGCAAAATCAAGTGCACCATCATTGCCTAACCAACCACCACCCCATACCCAGTGGGTAATTGGTGCATAGACCACGACCACCCAGATCGCGATAAAGGCAACAAAGGCACCAAACTTCATTCGTTCTGCAATTGAACCACTGATAATTGCCACAGTAATAATGGCAAAGGTCATTTGGAATATCACAAATAGAATTTCAGGAATACTGCCACTGAGCGCATCGGTACCAATGCCCGCCAGCATGACTTTGTCTAGACCACCAATAAAGGCATTACCTTCACCAAAAGCCAAACTATAGCCCACTGCCACCCAGGCAATACTGACCACGGCTGCTGCTACAAAGCTATAGGCCATAGTATTGAGTACGTTTTTCTTGCGTACCATACCGCCATAAAACAGTGCCAAACCAGGAATGGTCATGAGTAAAACTAAAGCAGTCGAAACTAAAATCCAAGCGGTATCGCCTGTATCTAATACAGCTTCTGGTTCAGCAGCTTCGGGCGTGCTGACTTCTGCTACAGCTGCAACTTCTGTTGCATTTGGTGTTTCGATAGGAGATGTTTCGGCAGTTTCAAGCACTGCAACATCTGAAGTTGGTGCGGTGGCTGTTACGGCTTCTTCAGCCCAAGCAACAGAACCACCAAGAAGTGCGCCTGATAGACTCAGCGCGAGTAGCATTTTTTTCATTTGTGTCCCCCGACCTTTGTTTTTGTGAGTTATTAGGTACTCAGCAAACTTCGTGCCATTTTCTTAAACAGCGTCTGCACCCGTTTCACCTGTACGAATACGGATGACTTGTTCGAGGTTAGTAACAAAGATTTTGCCATCACCAATCTTGCCTGTACTAGCAACACGAGTGATTGACTCAATCACCGAATCCACCATTTCATCGCTAATTGCGATTTCAATTTTAACTTTAGGCAAGAAGTCAACGACGTATTCAGCGCCACGATAAAGTTCGGTGTGACCTTTTTGGCGACCGAAGCCTTTGACTTCTGTTACGGTGATCCCTTGAACACCAATTTCAGATAATGCTTCACGCACATCATCTAATTTAAAGGGTTTTACAATTGCAGTTACGAGCTTCATGTTTGTTTTCCTTCGGCTTAATTCACCAGTAAGGTTTTATGTTCAAATTCCATGCCAAAGTTCTAAGGTCGGGGGAAATTAGAAACCGTGACATGAGTTTTCTTTATACCTTATTTTATACATTTATATGGTTTTCATCTTCAAAAAATAGACATATTTACTAGAAGATTTACGATTTTACTCATCGAATAAATCCATATTTCGTCTGAAATGCTATAGTCTATTAAAGACCAGTGCTACACTGCCTACCTTTGTCCATCTGTGTGGAAACAACAATGATTGAAACTTTATTACAAGCCATTTTGGAACAAATTGAACAACCCAAAAAAGATTTAGAACATAATTTACGTGCTTTACTGAATGAAGCCGTGACAAAAATGGATTTGGTCTCTCAAGATGAGCTAGATCGTCAGCGTACTGCGCTGAATAATGCCAATTTGCGTTTAAATGAATTGTTAAAACAAGTCGAAATGCTCGAACAAAAGATGCAGCTCAAAAAATAAGCACCAATTTAGTGCCATAAAAGACCAAACACCTATAAAAATAACGCACCAAAACGGATCATAATAATAATGTCTTTTGCCAAAGTTTATACACGGGGGCTATTGGGTCTGCACGCCCCTGCCATTGAAGTCGAAGTCCATTTAAGTCAGGGTTTACCCTCTTTGACGATTGTCGGCTTAGCCGAAGCGGCAGTCCGTGAAAGTAAAGATCGGGTACGCTCTGCCATTATCAATAGTGGTTTTCAATTTCCAAGCAAACGTCTAACCATTAATTTAGCACCAGCAGACTTACCTAAAGATGGTTCTCGCCTTGACCTTGCCATTGCTTTGGGCATTTTGATTGCTTCAGGTCAACTGCCCGAACACAGTAGCGATGGTTTAGAATTTATTGGTGAACTGGCTTTAGATGGTCAATTGCGTCCAACTACAGGTACGCTGAGTATTGCGATTGCCTGCCAACAGGCACAGCACTGTTTAGTTTTACCCGAACAAAATGCGCAAGAAGCCGCACAATTACCAGACTTTGAAGTTTTTGCTGCCAATCACTTAAAACAAGTTTGTGAGCATTTGGCACAACATCAGCCACTTCATAAAGTCACGCCAGCAAACCAGCCTTTGCTCTCGTCTTCGGCTTTTGATCTGGCAGATGTAAAAGGGCAATTACGCCCAAGACGTGCTTTGGAAATTGCAGCAGCAGGCGGACACTCCTTGTTGTTTAAAGGCCCGCCAGGCACAGGTAAAACCTTGTTGGCTTCTCGCCTTGCCAGTATTTTACCGCCCTTAGATTTACAAGAAAATTTACAAGTTGCGAGTATCTACTCAGTCGCCAACACACCGCATACTTTTGGGCAACGCCCATTTCGTGCCCCACATCATACTGCCTCTGCCGTAGCATTGGTCGGGGGTGGCTCATATCCAAAACCTGGCGAAATCACGCTGGCGCACTTAGGCGTGTTGTTTTTAGATGAATTACCTGAGTTTGATAAGAAAGTATTAGAAGTATTGCGGCAACCGTTGGAGTCTAAAGAAATTGTGATTTCTCGGGCATCGCGACAAATTACCTTTCCTGCGAACTTTCAATTGGTGGCTGCAATGAACCCCTGCCCCTGTGGTTATGCTTTTAATCAGGACGTGCGCTGTCAATGCTCTACAGAAAGTATTAAACGCTATCAAAATCGTATCTCAGGACCACTGTTAGACCGCATTGATTTACATATTGATGTTCCACCACTACAAGCCCATGAATTACAAGACAGTAGACCTGTTGAAGATTCCGAAACGGTGCGAAAACGCGTAATTCAAGCTTATGAATTGCAAATGCAACGACAAAAGGGCTTAAATATGTCGCTCAGCCCAAAACAATTAGAACAGTTTGCCCTATTAGATGGCACTGCACAGGATATTTTAACCATTGCACAACAACGGTTAAATTTGTCTGCACGCGCTTATCATCGGGTGTTACGCGTCGCACGTACTATTGCAGACTTGGCGCAAAGTGAACAGATTCAAAGCGGCCATTTGAGTGAAGCATTGTCTTATCGTGGCAATCCAGCCTAGGCGAAAATATTGAGATATAAAAACAGCCCATTGCCATGTCTAAGCAATGGGCGAGTTATCTTGTTATTCTTTTGGATGTTACTCCCAATTGGAGCTTCTTATTTATCCTAAATACAGAGGACTTAGAATGCTTTGGTCAAAGTAAACACAGCACCTGTTTCAACACCACGCTTCGCAGCGTGTGACATGCCATCTGTATCAATATCTGTACCAACTGCAGCCAATTCAGCAGATAAACCTTCTACTGATGCAAAGCTATAGCTCACACCTGCTTTCCAGTCGATATAACTGTCTTCACCACCACCAAAATCAAAATCATCTGCTAGGGTGTAACCAATACCCGCAACACCTGAGAAACCTGTATCTGCAAACGGTACGCTATAAGTTGCATTGAAATACCAAGCATCTGTATCACCACCTAGAAAATCATTGGAGTAGTTAATTGCGGTAGATAAGCTGGCATCTTTAAATCCTACATCGCTAAAGCCCAATTTGGCATAGGCTTCCAACCAGTTTAAATCGCTTTCACTTGGGTAAAGGTAATACCATAGACCCACGTCTAATAATGGCTTGCTGGCAAAACTGTCTAAAGTAGTGGCATAACCCAAATAAGGGTCAAGTTCTAAATGTGCTGTACCGCCAAAATCGACATTGGAACCCCACACACCGGCATAAAGGCCTGAATCATGGCTCAACGCAAAACCTGCTTGCACCGCAGGATCACTCATTGTTTGTGTCATGCCACGAAAACGATAATCACTGGTCATTGCCGCAGTACCACTAAAAGACAATGCTGAAGTTGCTTCTGAAGCCATACTTAGACCAGATGCTGCCATCATCGCTGCTGCAAAAAGTGTTTTAAATCCCATGTTCATGATTATTCCCCCTGCATCTGATGAGATGCTTGTGTCTATTGTTGTTTAACTCACATGGAGGATTGCAAACCGTGTGCCAACATTCAAAAAAACAAGATTTTCCATACTCAGAATAGGCTCACAACCACATCTAAATGATTGTTATTTATATTTATTTTTAAATTAATAAATTTCTTATTTTCATCGCTATGGCCTACAACTCACTTTTGTTCATTCTTTTTACATAGATGTATAAGTCATATTTACCGTGTAAATACAGAATACATTGCAACATTTTTGATGTACCTGACTTAGAACTCAAATTTAAACTGCCTAAAAAAGTGCAATAACATTTATTCGCACATCTTTGCATATACTAAAAACTGGGACAAAGTCATTACTCATATGCTTACAGCCCCTTTCCCATTAAGGGCGAACAGCATGTTTGGCCTAGAAAAATATTGTTTGAATACGAATAATTTTTTTGCACCAAGAACATGCATATCATTCAAATTGTTAAACCGAATAGCCAATGTGAGATTTCAGCAGCATTGTGACAGGCCGATGCAATATCTTCTGAAGTTATTACACTTAAAAATTTAGCAAAAAGAGAAATGCTTACTGGGTCAAATTCATCAAAAACAGCACAAATAAAACACCGTATTTCA
Organism: Acinetobacter sp. YH01007; assembly: GCF_013420425.1. Lineage (NCBI taxonomy): Bacteria > Pseudomonadati > Pseudomonadota > Gammaproteobacteria > Moraxellales > Moraxellaceae > Acinetobacter > Acinetobacter sp. YH01007. The sequence goes on from NZ_VOYC01000018.1 coordinate 60,416, forward strand.
CATGAAACACCTCATAGCTAAAAACTATTAGTTACCCCATCAACACCATTCTATTTTTTATACTTTTAGTTCAAATAAAAACCAAAATATACAACCTTATCTATTCTTAAATTTAAAACCGCACTTTTGAAGAAATACTTAACAAGATGAAATAAACATAAAATTTTAGGTTTTTACTTACTTATTTCGCCATAAACTATTAACTTAAACTGCTGAAATATTAAACAAAGATGGTTTTATGGCTAAAATTTACAAAAAACTTAAAGTATTGCTCCCAAGTCATCCATTCTAGCTGTTCAGCTCATTTAAAATTATGTTTATGTTTTTACTAAAAATTAAAATAATTATTAAACTTTTAAAAATTCAATATTTTTAATGACCCTACAGTTTATCGAAAAAATGCTTAACTTTAGTGTCATAAGCACCTTAAAAATGATATTTTCGCGCCTAAATAGCGATACAATTCGGCTACGTTTCAACTACACATTTACTGCATGAGGCTCTCTCCCAATGCTGCAATCTAAAAAATTAACACTTGCGTTGCTGATCAACGCAGCGCTTGTTTCAACTGCATTTGCTAGCGAACAAAGTGAATCTAAAGGCTTTGTAGAAGACGCAAACGGTTCGGTTTTATTCCGTACAGGTTATTTAACTCGTGATTATAAAGATGTAAAACCTGGTACAGATACAAGTTCATTTGCGCAAACTGCAATTGTCAAATTAGATTCTGGCTTTACCAAAGGTGTAGTCGGTTTTGGCGTGGGCGTGATTGGTGATGCTTCATTCAAGCTAGGTGAAAATGGTCATACGGGCAATGGCATGATTCCAACGCATAGTAAGGACAATTTAGATGGTACGAAAGATGCTTATGACCATTGGGCGCGTGGCGGTGCTTATGTCAAAGCACGTATCTCGAACACTACAGCAACTTACGGTACACAAGTTTTAGATTTACCTGTACTGGCTAGCAACACTGCCCGTTTAGTGCCTGAATATTTCACAGGTGTACTTGTTCAAAGCAATGAAATTGATAACTTAAACTTGGTTGCAGGTAAATTTACTGAAAACCAATATTCAAGCCAAATCAATTCAGATGGTAATCAATTAGACCGTGCTGTGGTATGGGGCGCGAAATATACATTTAATGATGACTTAAAAGCATCTTATTATGGTGTTGATGTTAAGGATAAATTAGATCGTCACTATGCCAATGTGAACTATAACCACGGCTTAAAAGATGATGCTGCTCTTAACTTTGATCTAAGCGGCTACCACACAAAATTCTCTAAAGATGCTTCAACTTATTCAGCAACAGGTACGATTGCAAACACTGCCTATGGTACAAATGCAGAGAATGGTGGAATTGCAGGAACAGAGAAAACCAATGACATTTGGGCGATCTCTACCTCATATAGCAAAGATGTACACAATGTGATGTTGGCTTACCAACAAAACTTTGGTGATGTAGGCTATGACTACGGCGGCAACGCAGATGGTGCTCAATCTATTTATGTACCTAACTCGTATTTGTCTGATTTTGTAGGCAATGACGAAAAATCTTTAGGCTTACAATACAACTATAACTTTAAAAATCATGGTCTTCCAGGTCTAAACTGGACAACTGCTTTTGTTTACGGTTGGGATATTGATGTTCGTGACCAAGCAAAAGAAGGACAAGAACGTGAATTCTTTAACCAAGTGAAATACACCGTTCAATCAGGTTTTGCGAAAGATGCTAGCTTACGTCTACGTCATTCATACTACCGTGCAAACGATGAATACAAGAGCGTATATATGCCAGACACCAACGAATGGCGTATCTGGTTAGATATTCCTGTGAAATTATTCTAATTTCTCAGAATAGAAACCCAATAAAAAAACCTGCACAAAAATTGTGCAGGTTTTTTATCTCAGCTTTAAAATAAAAGCTTAGCAGGCTAAGCGCAAATTATGGATTTGCTGCTTTATAACCTTCAATTGAGTTCAATACTTCTTGTTTTGCAACATCCGCACCTTCCCAACCACTTAACTTCACCCATTTGCCTGGCTCTAAGTCTTTATAGTGCTGGAAGAAGTGTTCAATTTGGCTGATCAATAATGGTGGAAGATCCGTATATTCTTGAACATCTTTATAAATTGGGGTTAATTTTTCGTGCGGAACGGCAACCAATTTCGCATCAATACCACCATCATCTTCCATGTTCAATTTACCCACTGGGCGGCAACGAATCACAGAACCTGGCTCTACTGGGTGTGGAGTCACAACCAATACGTCTAGCGGATCACCATCCAATGAAAGTGTATTTGGTACATAACCGTAGTTCGCTGGGTAGAACATTGCTGTACCCATGAAACGGTCTACAAATAATGCATCAGAATCTTTGTCAATTTCGTATTTGATTGGCGCTGCATTGGCAGGAATTTCAATGATCACATAGATGTCATTTGGTGCATCTTTACCCGCAGGGATATTGCTGTAGCTCATAGCATCACTCTTAAACAAGTTAAATCTTTTTAAAACCGCGTCAATTATAACGGTTTTCTGTCCTGAATTACTGCGCGATTATACATCTGCAAGGCAAAAATACATATTTTCAGACATGACTTGATCAGGTCAGTTTAATCACCATCAGCAAAATACAAATTGGACAAAGTAAAGATAGCATCCAAACAATTGAACGCAGCGTCGCCCAATTGGCTAAATAACAAATTCCATAAATAATGCGCAGCACAATATAAGCAATACCAAACATCATCACCACCACTTGTGGGATGACCATATATTCCGCCATGAGCACTGCAGCAATAAATAAAGGCAGGCTTTCAAAACTGTTTTGCTGTACGGCGTTAGCACGTGCAGCAAAACCTGTGGTTTTGGCTAAAAATTCACGTGGATTTTGGTTATCTTCACGTTTAAAGCCACCTGCCATTTTTGCGACAACAGCAAAGACATACGGCAATAAGCAAGCAATAATAATTAGATAAACAATTCCACTTATGCTTTGCATCAATTTTTTCTCATAAACTGTATTGAGAACTTATCATAACATGGCATTTCTTGAATAAATTTTGTTAAATAGCATGTTTTAAGCAATTGTATAAAGGATCCATTATGGTCAGCCCAGATCAAAAGGAAATGTTAGATGTACTTGAAAAGCAGCGCCAACATCAACTGCGAGTGGATCGTGTTTTAAAAATTGTGTTGCCTATTGTGGCATTTTTATTGATGGTGATTTGCGCCAACATGAACGTATGGTCGACCATTTTTACCTTCGTTGTACTTTGGGTGGCGTTTTATGCGGTAGGGATTAAGCGCTTACCGCTCTGGCACTGGATTATTGTGATTGTGGTGTATTGCTTAATTGATAATATTTTAAGTTATGGCAGTTTTAATCAATCAGGTTTTAGCCGCCAATTTGGTGCGATGTTTATTTTCTTGGGTATTGTGGGTGTTGGGCGTCGTTACTTTGACCGTTGGCTGATGAAAGAGTAATACTTTTGCCTTTATCGAACAAGAAACAATCTATTTTCTATAGCATATAAAAAAACGCCCCTGAATTTTCAGGGGCGTTTTATTTCCATGCAGAATGAATTATGCAGTTTTACGCAAATCTTTACGCAAGATTTTACCTACGTTCGATTTTGGCAATTCATCCATAAACTCCACATAACGCGGGCGTTTATAGCCAGTTAAGTTCTCTTTAGCGAATGCTAATACTTCTTCTGTGGTTAATGATGGATCTTTTTTCACCACAAACAGTTTTGGCACTTCACCTGATTTTTCATCTGGTACACCAATGGCTGCCACTTCCAATACTTTCGGATGCTTCGCAATCACTTCTTCAATTTCAGATGGATACACGTTAAAGCCTGATACCAAAATCATGTCTTTTTTACGGTCTACAATTTTCACATAGCCACGTGAATCCATGACACCAATGTCACCTGTACGGAAGAAACCATTAATCATCACTTTGTCAGTTTCATCTGGACGGTTCCAATAGCCTTTCATGACTTGTGGACCACGGATTGAAATTTCACCTTGCTCACCCAGTGCAACTTCATTGCCGTCATCATCCAAAATAGCCACTTCAGTTAATGGTAATGGAATACCAATTGTGCCAGTGAATTCTTCAGATGCAGGCGGGTTTGCCGTTGCAACTGGCGAAGTTTCAGACAAGCCATAACCTTCAATGATGTTAGTGCCTGTCACTTTTTTCCATGCTTCAGCAGTTGATGGTAATACTGCCATACCCCCGCCCATCGCCATTTTCAATTTGCTGTGATCAAGCTGTTTAAACTCTTCATTGTTCACTAACGCATTGAATAACGTGTTTACTGCAGGGAAGAATGTCGGCTGATATTTACGCAATTCTTTCATTACCGCAGGTAAGTCACGCGGGTTTGGAATTAATACGTTGGCCTGACCTTTATACATGCCGTAAAGTGCACACACCATGAATGCAAAGATGTGATATAGCGGCAATGCACAGAAAATACGGTCATCTGGCTGACCATCTTGCGCACCGAATTTACTCTGGAAAATACCATCACATTGCAGCATGTTTGCCACAAGGTTGCGGTGTGTTAATTCTGCACCCTTAGATACACCTGTTGTACCACCCGTGTATTGCAACACAGCCGTATCACTTAAAGTTAAGCTTGGGCGTTTGTAGTTGCTTGGGCTTACTTTAGACATTGCTGCGTTAAATTTAACGTGACCCGGAATGTTCCATGCAGGAATTTGCTTACGCACTGAACGTAAAACAAAATTCACCAACGTGCCTTTTAATGCACCTAGCATATCGCCCACAGAAGCAACAACAACATGCTTCACAGGAGTTTTACCAATAATGGCTTGATAAACAGAGGCAAAGTTTTCAATAATCACTAAAACTTCAGAACCAGAGTCATTTAATTGATGCTCTAACTCACGTGAAGTATAAAGTGGGTTCACGTTCACCAATACTAAACCTGCGCGGAACACCCCCAGTGCAACCACAGGATATTGAAGTACGTTCGGCATCATCACCGCAACACGCGAGCCTGGTGCCAAACCTAAACTTTGTAAATAAGTTGCAAATTTACGGCTAGCTTCTTCTAGTTCACTAAAGCTTAAAACCTTATCCATAAAGATAAAGGCATCACGTGAACCAAATTTTTGGAAATTACGTTCAAAAATGTCTACGAGTGACGTATTTTCTGCAGGCAGTTCTACAGTTTCTGGAATCCCTGTCTTTTGGTATTCAGCAAACCAAATCTTTTCCATAATGCCAATTTCTCCAATCAATAATCCTTAGTTTTAAACTGTTTTTCTCAATACAGGACGTCGTTGTTTGCTTGTTTATGTCCCGTATTGCATCCATTTTCACGAATACAAACCATATATAACGTATTTTGCTTAAAAAACGCTAGTATTATCTTTGAATTAACAGTTTATTTGCTTTTTGGTAACCGCGTGGTAAGAGCTGACCTTTCGTGCCGCGCTTCGCCACATACTTCAGCAAATCGTCACCTTTGAGTTTGAGTTGTTGCTGTCCTGCAAATACTTGAATTGCTTCATCTAAACTTAAAGGTAACATAGACACCAACTGATCTTTTTCCTCAAGTTGTATCAATTTATTACCTTTACCTTTATTCAAAATTGGCAATTCTGACAGCTCAATCACCAGTAAACGCCCTGCTGAACTGAGCAGTGCAACATGACTCGCGTGTTCAATCATTTGCAAGTTCATCACTGTCGATTGTTCGGGCAAAGACAGGAATGCTTTACCTGCTTTGGCATTGGTATCTAGCTGTTTGGCCTGTGTTTTAAAGCCGTAACCTTTACTGCTGGCTGCTAAAATTTCAGCTTCATCATCGGCAATCAGCAATTGTTTAAAGCCAACGCCACTGGCAGGGGCAAGTTTTGAACTTAATGGTTCTCCCAAGCCACGTGCCGAAGGCAAGCTATTAATTGGCAACGCATAACTGCGTCCCGTATCATCTAAAATATAAACGCGCTGATTAGACTTGCCTTGCGCATGACTGAGATATTGATCACCTGCACGGAAGTTTAGATTTTCCGCATCGACCTCATGCCCTTTGGCACAACGAATCCAGCCTGCTTCAGACAACACCACCGTTACAGGGTCGGCAGGTAGCATATCTTGTTCATTAATCGCAGTCGCTTCGGCACGCAATACAATTGGTGAACGACGATCATCACCAAATTTTTTCGCGTCTTCTTTCAACTCACTGATAATTAAGTTTTTCAATGATTCAGGATTCGCCAATTGTTCACGAATAATGGCAGCACGTGCTTCTAATTCTTCTTGTTCACGGCGAATTTCCATTTCTTCAAGCTTGGCTAAATGGCGTAGCTTTAACTCCAAAATGGCTTCGGCCTGAATTTCATCAATACCAAAATGCGCCATCAACTCGGCTTTAGGATGATCTTCTTCACGAATAATCCGAATCACGGTATCAATATCTAAATAGGCAATCAGCAAACCTGCCAAAATGTGCAGTCGCTTTTCGATTTTATTAAGATGATATTGCAAACGACGTGTGACGGTATTTTTTCGAATCTCAATCCATTCCAGCAAAATACGACGAATCGATTTCACCTGCGGACGACCATCTGCGCCAATCATGTTCATATTGACACGATAGCTCGATTCTAAATCGGTCGTGGCAAACAAGTGACTCATCACCGCTTCGGCATCAATACGGTTGGAACGCAGTACAATCACCAAACGGGTTGGGTTTTGATGGTCGGATTCATCACGCACATCGCTCACCAACGGCAGTTTTTTCGCCTGCATTTGATCGGCAATTTGGGTAATGATTTTTGAACCCGAAACCTGATACGGCAATTCGGTAATCACGATTTCATTTTTTTCGATGCTGTACACCGCACGCATACGGTAACTACCACGACCTGTACTTTGCATTTTCAGCAATTCTTCAGGTGGGGTAATAATTTCAGCTTTAGTCGGTAAATCTGGTGCAGGAATATATTCTGCGACTTTTTCATCGGTTAAATTTGGGTTGCGAATCAGGGCAATTGTGCCTTTCACCACTTCACGCAAGTTATGCGGTGGAATATCGGTCGCCATCCCCACGGCAATACCTGTGGTGCCGTTAAGCAAAATATTCGGTACACGCGCAGGCAAATTGACAGGTTCTTTTAATGAGCCATCAAAGTTATCTTGCCAATCACAAGTACCTTGCCCCAATTCCACCAAAAGTACTTCACTATATTGCGATAGTTTGGCTTCGGTATAACGCATGGCGGCAAAGGATTTAGGATCATCGGGTGACCCCCAGTTGCCCTGCCCTTCAATAAATGGGTAACGATAACTGAACGGCTGCGCCATCAACACCATAGCTTCATAACAAGCATAATCACCATGTGGATGGTATTTACCCAATACATCCCCTACGGTACGGGCCGATTTTTTCGGTTTGCCGCTGTGCTTGAGTCCAAGCTCACTCATGGCGTACACAATACGGCGTTGTACAGGTTTCAAACCATCGCTGATATGGGGTAATGCACGATCCATAATCACGTACATGGCATAGTTAAGGTATGCACGTTCAGTAAATTCTGCTACGGAACGGTTTTCTGTTGCATGATGCGCAAGGCTTGTCATAAAACCTGTCGTCCTAAATCATTTGTTTTTGTATCAATCGGCTTATGCTATGCCGCAGCAGCATCCTGCACAAGGGCTAGTAAGGATGCTCTGCGACAATTTGTGTCTTATGCCGTAAAAATATTCATTTTATAAAAAACAGCAATGCAAAATATACGATGGCTGGTGGTTATTTTACAAACCTATCGACTCTAAAGTTCTGCCTTTGGTTTCTTCACCCAACACTACAATCACCAAAGCAACGGCCAATAAAACCGCTGTAAACATCATAAAGACATAACTAAAGCCATTTTGCATGACCATCATGTGTGTGACCACCATTGGGGCGATAATACCGCCCATACGCCCAATCGCCGAGGCCCAACCTGAACCAAAAGCACGAATATTGGTTGGATATTGTTCAGGAGTATAAGTGTATAGCACACCCCATGCGCCCAAGTTGAAGAACGACATCAAACAACCCCAGAACATGATCATCGCTACACTGTCGGCCTGACCAAAGAAATAAGCCGATACGGCACACATGCCAATAAAACCAGCTAGTGTGGCTTTGCGCCCTAATTTTTCGACCAGCCAAGCAGCTGCAATATAACCGGGCAATTGCGCCAAAATCATGCCCAACACATATTCAAATGACTGTACGATGCTGTAGCCTTGCTGCACCAACAGACTAGGCAACCAAGTGAAAATGCCATAATAGGAATAGACAATGCCAAACCAAATCAGCCACAGCATTAAACTACGGCGTGCAAATGGCCCCGACCACAGTTGGGTAAAAGAGATATGCTGTTTAGCGGCAACAGGCTGAACTTCAATCTGTTCAATGACTTCTACCCCACATTGACGCTCAAACTTTTGTACCAGTGCATGTGCTTCGGCAATACGACCACGATTGATCAGATATGGGATAGATTCAGGGACTTTTTTCCAGATAACCAAGGCATATAAGGCAGGCAAACCACCGATTAAAAATGCTGTATGCCAATCAAATTTTGGAATCACAAAATAAGAAACCAATGCCGCACATAACCACCCCAAGCCCCAAAAACTTTCCAGCAATACAATAAAACGCCCACGCACATGCGCAGGAATGTATTCACTGACCAAAGTCACCGCTACGGGAAGCTGCCCGCCCAAACCTAAACCGACAATAAAGCGAAAGACCAGTAACCAAGTTAAATTCGGCGCAAAGGCACAAGCGGCAGTAGCTAGACTGTAAATCACCAAGGTGGTGGCAAATACAGTTTTACGTCCAATTTTATCGGCCAGACCACCTGAAAAGACTGCCCCAATGGCCATTCCGACAAAGCCAATTGACACCACCATGCCTTTTTCGGCAGGGGTCATGCTCCAGTCTTCTGCCATTTTTGCCAAAATAAAGGAGATCAGTCCTGTATCCATGGCATCAAACATCCAGCCCAGACCAATCACCACCAGTAGGCTATAGTGGAATTTTCCAATGGGTAGACGTTGCACACGCGAAACTAAATCCATAACACACTCTTTAAGTTGGCTAAAAGGATATGGGCTAAAACACAACTGCTGTTGTATTTTTATACTATGAATTGACAGGATGTGGATAGCATTAAAAAACCGATCTAGTGATCGGTTCGCTTCTATTTAGATATTCAATACAATTCTTATAACCAATTAGGTTTCATCTTTAGAGGATGCTGAATGTTCATCATCGTCCTGATAAATAAATTTAGGCATTTCTAAGCCAAAATAAATCGCAATCAAACGCAAGGTAAAACCAAAAATAAGTGTTGCGATCACAGTTAATTCAAGTGATAAACCGATTTTGATACACAACCAATAGCAAATCACGGACACAAAAGAAATACTGGCATATAGCTCACGGCGGAACACTAAAGGCACATCGTTACACAGAATATCACGCAGAATCCCGCCTGACACACCTGTTAAGACGCCTGCAACGGCAGACACCACAAAGCCATGCCCCATTTCCAAAGCAATTTGACAACCAATAATGGTAAAGCCAATTAAACCCAAGGCATCTAGTACCAAGAAAATTGAGCGTAGATGGCGCATCCATTTGGCAATCAGAATCGTGACAAAAGCGGCAATACAGGTCAGCACCAAATATTCAGGATGCTTCACCCAAGTTAAAGGATAGTGCCCCAACAAGACATCTCGTACCGAACCACCACCCAATGCAGTGACACAGGCAATCAGGGTAACCCCAAACCAGTCCATGCTGCGACGCCCTGCAGACAATGCGCCTGTCATCGCTTCTGCGGTAATCGCGATTAAGTAAATGACCAACAACAACATGGACTTGCCCTTCTTTCACTAGGCCAATAGATGCGCGTTATAATAAGCGAAAAACCAAGATAAAGTTATAAAAATTGCGCACAACATTGCTTAAATTTTTTACCCGAACCACAAATACACGGCTGTTTCATGGTCGGCTGTTGCCCTGTGGTCGGATCTAGAAAATACCAACGGGCCTGATGTTGCACAAAATGGGAAATTTCATGGTGAATTTGCGTCTGCTTGGCATCGTGGTAATGGGCTTTAAATTCAACTTGGGCATGGCTTTTATCTAGCTTTTCATTGCTATTCAGCACTTCGAGCTTTAACCATTGATTCGACTTGCTCCAATCTGCAATTGCGTCAACATCCAAACTTGCCTGTTGTCCTAGCGCAGTAGTTTGCACAATATAATCAATTTGTTGCAAGGCAAAAGCGCTATAGCGTGAACGCATGAGTTGGCTCGCGGTTTCTGCATGTGCCTGCCCCACGTGTAAAGGTTGGCAGCAGTATTGATAATCGCCTTGCCCGCACGGACATGCCAAGTGATGCATAGAAAATTCCAGAAATTTAAATCAATAATAGGGTCTGTTGACACTTCGTCTATATTTGCAATGGCAACAGACCCAAAACAGCCTGACAATGCAGGCTATTTTAGCGGAAGCACAAGACTGAAATGCAGTTTGGCGTTCAGTTTATGATGCGCTTGAAGATTCCTGCTGAATCAAATGCACTTTTTCAATTTTATGTCCATCCATGGTCACAATTTCAAAAACATAACCATCGGAAAGCAGCTTTTCACCGTTTTCAGGCAAACGCCCCAAATGGAATAAAATATAGCCTGATAAAGTTGAATATTGCTCGCTTTCATCCACCAAATCACGACCTAATAATAAAGATACGTGACGAATATCAATGGAACCATCTAGCAATAATGTGCCATCTTCCAAACTTTCAGCACTGGCTTCGAGTGCATCTTCATCTGGGAATTCACCTGCAATTGCTTCCAGAATATCAATGGGTGTGGCAACGCCTTCAATCGAGCCGTATTCGTTCAGCACAATCGCCATTTGCAGCGGTGCTTGACGCAATTGCTCCATCACCATCAAAACTTGGGCATTTTCATGCACAATCACGGGTTCACGCAAATGTGTTTCAAAGTCCAGTACACCTGTTTCAATGTATTGATTCATGACTTTATGGGTTAAGACAATGCCTGAGATATTGTCCAGTTCACCACGTGCCACAATCACTCGTGAATGGGTCATACTTAATAATTGGCTGCGAATTGAGGCATCATCTTCGTCTAAATCAATCCATTCCAGTTCAGGACGTGGCGTCATCACCGATTTTACAGGACGCTCAGATAAGCCCAACACTCCTTGTACCATCACGCTGTGATAGACGCCATTTTCAGCATCAAAGACTTCATCAGCAAAGGCGCGGGTAGCCAAAACATCTTCGTTGATATGACTGCTTTCTGTCGTATTTTGACTTTTGCCACCTAACATCCGCATCACAGCCGAAGCAGTACGGTAGCGTAAATCGGTGGTGGTCACGGTTTTTTCCTGATTTCTGCGGATGGTTTGGTTCAGGAATTCAATCATCACCGAGAAACCGATGGCGGCATATAAATAGCCTTTTGGAATGTGATAACCAAAACCTTCCACCACCAATGAGAAACCAATCATCATCAGGAAGCACAGGCATAGAATCACCACGGTAGGATGCTTATTGACAAAGTCCATGAGCGCTTTAGAGGCCCACAACATAATGCCAATGGCGATAATCACCGCAATCATCATGACCGATAAATGCTGCACCATGCCCACAGCGGTAATCACGCTGTCGAGTGAGAACACCGCATCTAGCACCACAATCTGCACAATCACCATCCAGAAAGTCGCGTGCACAGGGTTTTCTTCTTTTAGTGCTGGTTTGCCTTCAATGCGTTCGCGCAGTTCCATGGTGCCTTTAAACAACAGGAACACACCACCAAACAGTAAAATCAGGTCACGTCCAGAGAAAGGATGTTCAAAAATATGAAACAGTGGTTGGGTCAGAGTGACGACCCACGCGATAGAGGCGAGTAAAATCAGGCGCATCCCCAAGGCGAGAAGCAAGCCCACCACCCGTGCCGTATTGCGTTGTTCTGGCGGTAACTTTTCTGCCAAAATGGCAATAAACACCAAGTTATCAATGCCTAATACAATTTCGAGTACGATCAGGGTCAATAACCCAACCCACGCAGCGGGGTCAGACATCCATTCAAAGATCATGTGCTCTTCTCCTGAATATCATGGGTCAAACGTGCCACACGGCGATGACACTGAAAAGATAAGTTTGCTTGCTCTGGTTGGCACAGCATGTAATTTAAAAATATTCGTTCGGTGCGACTACTGCCACTGTCCATGACGATTCTATAGTTGTCAGACAAGCTTTGAGTATAGGAAAGTTTGCGCTCAGATTCATCCCCTTTTTGCGACATCATCCACGTCAATGCAGCACTTTCACAAATCTTTGCAAATTGAACACTGCATACTGACGGGTTTGTCATATTTGAGCACTAAGCTAGAGCCAACAAAAAGAACATGCTATGGTGAAGAAAATAAATGAATAGCGAATTAAGAATGACCCAATATATCAATAATCCATCTCCTCAAACCTCTCAACCTTTGGTGGCACTGTACTGTGGTTCGCGCTCTGGCAATAACCCGATTTATCAGGAAAAAGCAGTACAACTGGCAAGAAAACTGGCCGAGCAAGGCTTTGGTATGGTCTACGGCGGTGCGAGTATTGGATTAATGGGTTTGGTTGCCGACACCGTTGTGCAACATGGTGGGCAAGCGGTGGGAGTAATTCCTGAATTTATGCTGGATTATGAAATTGCCCACAGTAATTTAACCGAGTTACACGTAGTCAAAAGCATGCATGAGCGTAAAGCGATGATGGCAGATCGCGCCAGTGCTTTTGTGGCGTTGCCAGGCGGCTTGGGTACTTTTGAAGAGATTTTGGAAATTGCCACTTGGGGGCAATTGAATCAGCACCAAAAACCGATGATTTTATATAATGTAAATGGCTTTTATGATGCGCTGATTCAGCAGTTAGATCATGCGGTGCACGAAGGTTTTTTACCACCACAGCACCGCGCTAAACTGATCGTGTGTAACCACTCCCATAAAATTATTAATGCCTTGAAGAATTTGGATTCTCCACGTCATTTTGTGGGTTGAACTTTTTTAGCTACATGAAATAGCAATAAAAATGAAAGTGAAAGCGAGTCGGTGACTCGCTTTTTTTAATTCACTGTTCATTGGTTTTTACAGCACAAAAAAGAGAACACCAAAGTGCCCTCTTTAATAGATTTCTAATTTTGCAATGCTGTTAGTTAAGCTTGATTTGGTAGACGGCAGTAGTTCCACTGACTTCATTACCCACAACTAACAGTGGCTTGCCGTTAGGCGAGTCTTTGGCTGCAATAAAGATCAAACCTTCGGGACCGAGATTTGAATTTTCAACGGTAACCTCATTACCTTCTGCATCGAAAGATGTACGGGTTTCACCAAACTTACGATCATTAAAATACTCAACAAAAGATGCTTGTGTCGGTTGGGTAATGTCGTACACCATAATGCCACCCATACGCTCCAACCCAATAAAGGCAAAAGTTTTTTGACCAATTTTACCTAAAGCAATGCCTTCAGGCTCAGGGCCTTTATTGTCACTACGATCATCTATACTTAATTTTTCATGATTGGTATTAAAGTATTCTGGAAATAATTCAGCAGCTTTACGTTCAAAGTCATTTTTTGAGTCCCAAACAATTTTTTTGGTTTTAGGATCTACAATACTGAACGAGCGGCCACCATAAGCATATAGTTTGTCATAGGTCATGAAACCATCGCTGTCTAGCACAGGCTCACCATTTGTATCTTTCTTGTAACCTTGCGTCCAAGTAATCGTCAAACGACCCAATTGTGAATCTTTAATTAAATTATCTGCACAAACTTCATTGGCATCTGTAGTGGTACATGCTTTAAATACGTTTGAATCAAGCTTTGCGCCTTTAACCCCTGACTTTAATAGACGTAAATGCGCTGCATAATCGCCATTGGTACTGAAGCCTTTATTATTGAATAAGTGTTTAACACGAATTTCTTCTGCATAACCCTGAGTTATTTCATCCGTACCAAAATATAAGTCTTCATCAACCAACCATTCACGCGCATCACCTTCATTGGCAGTGACCAAGTAGCTTTGTCCATTGGCTTGATATTGCGCAATTGCATCTGGCATATACATGCCATATAAGCCTGGCCAAGCTTGAATATTAATCATCCCCTCATTTTTAGCACAGGCTGTAATCGTTTTACCGTTATAGTCTTGCTTACCAACAACACAATCACGATCACCTGCATCTAAAGCATTTGCAGCTAAGCCAAAGTTTTTATAACCCAATGGGAAAATATCGACCACTTGGTCTTGAATCAAATCAATTACAGCAATAGCATTGTTTTCTTGTAGACTTGCCCAAGCAGTTTTACCATCGTCACTCACCGCAATATATTCAGGCTCTAAATCTTGTGCGACAGTCGCATTTGGCCCAAAAATACGCACGCCCGCATCAAGCAATTCCTGCTTACGTGTATTCCATGCCTGAAAATCTGCAGTTTTTACAGTAGGCTTGTTGATGTCAGTTAGATTAATAATACTGATTGAACCTTCTGGATCAATCTTATAACCTTCATTTGGCTCACCTTCATTGGCAACCAAGACTTTTTTGCCATCTGGAGTAAAAGTCAACATATCAGGCAATGCACCGACTTCAACTTTGCTGATAAAGCTCAGGTCTTTGGCTTTAAAAAATGCCACGATGCCTTTATCAGTTTTAGGTGTTGCCTGAACAGCTAAAGCGACAATACCTTGATGTACCGCAACACTATTGACTTCAGAATTCGCCAAATGAGTCTTGGCATCCAAGCTGTTCAGCTTAACAGGTGCACTTGGGTTGCTTAAATCCAGTACATCGACCACGCCATTTTTCGCATTGACTACAAATAAACGTTTACTTTCAGCATCATAAGCAGAAATTTCCGCAGCACTCGCACCAAAAACTTGTGCATCGTATTCCCCTAAACGCTCCAAACTAATTGTTGTAGGTGTTGCTTCAACAACTTCTTCTTTTACAGGAATAGGATCATTATTATCATTACATCCCACCATCCCCACAGACAATAAAGCCAACATTAATGCAGAAATTTGCGTTTTCATAAATTACTCATCATTTTTCTAAATGCACCCAACTTACAAACTCAAAGTGAATAATCGGTGACAAATAGATGACAATTTCATTGCATTTCCTTGAATTTTCAAACACTTTTCATGTTTTTATAGATGCAGTCCGCTAGATTGCAAAATGGTTTAAACTAGACCAAATGTCCATTTTGCCGAGTTATGAACCAAACACCGACCCATCAAGCCCTGCATCCTGAATACCGTCTTTTGGTATTTCTGGTTTCAATTGGCTTTTTTATGCAGGCGCTCGACACCACCATTGTGAATACAGCAATCCCTGCAATGGCGAATAGCCTGCAGGAAGACCCGCTGCGGATGCACAGTGTTGTGGTGGCGTATGTGCTCTCGGTGGCAGCGTGTATTCCATTAAGTGGATGGTTGGCAGATCGTTTTGGGGTACGCAATACCTATTTTGCAGCGATTATCATTTTTACCCTTGCCTCTTTGGGTTGTGCTGCAGCAGCGAGTCTGAATGAATTACTGTTTTATCGGGTGATTCAAGGTATTGGTGGCGCATTGCTCTTGCCTGTCGGGCGCTTGGCGATGTTAAAAATTATTCCACGCACCCAGTTTTTATCTGCCATGAGCCTGATGAGTCTGGCAGGGTTGATTGGCCCCTTAATTGGCCCAACGCTGGGTGGCTGGTTGGTCGAAGTCGCCACGTGGCACTGGATTTTCCTGATCAATATTCCTATGGGCATCTTGGGCTGTTGGATTTGTATCAAAGCCATGCCAAATGTGACTGAAACTGAAGTTAAAAACTTTGATTTTCTCGGGTTTATCCTATTAGTTGTGGCGATGGCGGGCTTATCTTTAGGCATCGAAAATTTTGCCAACCCACAACATAATCTGCTTTGGAATTTAGCGTTAATCTTGGCTGGCGGTATTGCCGCAGCATGCTATGCCCGCCATGCCCATACTCATCAAAATGCCTTATTTCGCAGCGATTTATTTAAAAATCGCTTATATGCCATTGGTATTTTAGGTAACTTTTTTGCCCGCTTCGGGGGCAATGCCATGCCTTTTATCATGCCAATCATGCTACAGGTGGCTTTTGGTTTTGAACCGTTTCTCACGGGTTTGATGATGATTCCGACTGTGCTCGGTTCTTTGGTATCTAAACCAATTATTCGGCCTTTAATTCAACGTTTTGGCTATCGGCAGTTTTTACTGACCAATACGTTATTGGTCGGGGCGTGTATTGCTAGTTTTGCGCTGACCACTGCTGAAACTGCGACTTGGTTACGTGCCTTGCATTTTTTTATATTTGGGGTGCTTAATTCATTGCAGTTTGTGGGTATGAATACCTTTACACTCAAAGATTTACCTCAACAAGATGCCAGCAGCGGCAATAGTTTTTTATCCATGATTATGATGCTGTCGATGAGTATTGGCGTGGCATTGGCAGGTACTTTGGTGAATATGTTTAGTGCCTATTACGGCGCAGGACAGTTAGTCAGTGCCTTTCATGCCACTTTAATTTGTTTGGGTGTATTAAATATTTTGGCATTTTTAGTGTTTTGGAATATCCCCAAACACACGGCTGTTTAAAACGCCATTACCGAAAGCGCATGGTGCTACACCGCACTGCACGTTATGATATGACTTTGCTCCGCGAAGCTTTTTCAACATGCGCAAACCGTCCAATCAAGCTAAAAACTCAGCTTTTACACCGCACTATCGTATGACCATTGCGATGCTTGGCAGTGCTGTTTTGGCGGTTTTATTGTATTTGGGTGTGTTGCGCCAACAACCTGCGGCAACCGAAGAATATCCGATTCAAGGATTTGACGTGTCACATCATCAAGGCGATGTTCAGTGGCATAAAATTTCCCCACAAAAATATGCCTTTGTCTATTTAAAAGCCACCGAAGGGGGCGATTTTAAAGACCGTAAATTTCAGGATAACTGGCTCAAAGCCCGTGAACATGGCTTTTTGGTCGGCGCCTATCATTTTTATCGCTTATGCCGTGATGGAGCAATTCAGGCAGAAAACTTTATTGCGACTGTTCCAAAAAAATCCGACAGTTTGCCACCTGTAATTGACTTGGAGTATGACAGCAACTGCATCAATACCTATACCAAAGAACAGTTACTGCGCGAAATTCAAATCATGCATGATGCGCTATATCAACATTATGAAAAACAACCGATTTTTTATGTATCTAAAGCCTTTTACAATATGGTATTAACTGAAAGCTTTAAGCAAACACCACTTTGGGTCAGAGAATATCAGGGTAAACCACAACTGGCAGGTCAGCCAAAATGGTTATTTTGGCAACATACCAATCAGGGTCAAATAAAAGGTATTCACAGCCCTGTTGACCTGAATGTTTTTTATGGCAATAGCAAACAATGGCAGCGTTTTTTAACAGACAACGCGATTCAACCCACAAGACTTGAACTGAGCCAGAAAAAATAACAAGATAGCCGCATCACAATAAAAAAGTACCGTCATGAAAATTATGAAAGGGCTGCTTTGGGCTGCTCTTACGCTCAGCATTTGTGCAGGATTCGCACTGTTTTACCTATTACACCCCGCAGGCAAACTAGAACAATTTTCCGCATGGCAATATCCAGTAAAAACCACAAATGCCAACTTAAAAGTACATTATTTTGGCGTATCTACCCTGTTGTTTGATGATGGTGAAAACCAAATTCTGATTGATGGATTTTTTAGTCGCCCCTCTCTTGCACAAGTCATGTGGAACAAGTTAGACAGCCAACCAGCCTTATTGTACAAGTTGATTCAACAGCATCAATTACAACGCACACGTGCGATTTTGATCACCCATTCGCATTATGATCACACGCTAGATTTGCCATTTTTGGCGCAGCAACTCAAACACAGTCAAATCATCGGTTCAGAAAGTAGTTTGAACATTGCCCGTGGTGCTGCCATTCCTGAATCTCGATTAAGCCTTGTCAATCCTGCCCAACCAATACAGATTGGAAAGTTTAAGATTACGGCTATTCCATCACAGCATACCCCTGCCACCGCTGTGAATAATGATTTAGGTGAACAAATTCAACAACCATTGTCCTTACCTGCCCGTTTTTATGAATTTAAAGAAGGCGGCAGTTTTGATTATTACATTCAGCATCCTGAACAGAACATTTTAGTCAAAGCCAGTACAGGCGCGATTTCTAAACAATTACAACACTTGCAGGTAGATACTTTATTTTTAGGGATTGCACAGCTCTCTAAACAATCGGTTGCTTTTCAACAGCATTATTTAGATGAAACTGTGGGAACGTTGCGCCCTCGTGTCGTGATTCCAATTCATTGGGATAATTTTTTCCAGCCTTTAGCGCGCCCTTTAGAGTTTTTGCCCCGCATTGCCGACCATAGCCCACGGAGTTTACAGCGTTTGATCGACTATGCAGAACAGCAATCGACACAGGTGATTTTGCTGAATAGCAACACGCCTTATCCGCTTGCTCCGATGCTACAACCGACTTCCTAAACATGCGATACTGTTGAAATCTAAACGCTTCATCTAGTTTGTGCCATGCGGAAAATCATTCATATTGATATGGATGCCTTTTATGCCTCTGTTGAGCTGCGCAGTCGTCCTGAATTGCAGCATTTACCTGTGGTGATTGCTTCGCATCATCCTCGTGCTGTGATTGCCGCGGCATCCTATCCTGCGCGTGAGTTTGGTTTACGTTCTGCCATGTCGATGGCACAAGCCCGCAAACGCTGCCCGCAGGTGGTGGTACTCGAACCCAATTTTGCACTCTATCGTGAGGTTTCCACACAAATTCATCAGATTTTTCAGCGTTATACACCACTTATTGAACCCTTGTCTTTAGATGAAGCTTATTTAGATGTCACCGAAAATTTACAAGGTATTCCAAGCGCAACTGAAGTCGCAATGCGGATTCGGGCAGATATTTTTCAAAGTACAGGTTTAACGGCCTCGGCAGGTGTCGCACCGAATAAATTTTTAGCCAAAATTGCTTCGGACTGGCATAAACCCAATGGCATTTGCGTGATTAAACCCAGTCAAGTGCAGCAGTTTATTCAGGACTTACCCTTAAAGAAAATTCCAGGCGTAGGTAAAGTCACGCAGGAAAAATTAAAAAGCTTGAATTTAAATACCTTAGGCGATTTGCAACACATTGAAGAAAACCTGTTGATTCATCATTTTGGCAAATATGGAAAACGCCTGTTTTTATTTGCCCAAGGGATTGATGAACGTCCTGTGCAGGCAGAACGTGAGCGCCAGCAAATTTCCAAAGAAATCACCTTTGATGATGACTTAAACTTAGCCGAATGTGCAGCTTACTGGTCTAGCTTGATTGATCAGGTTTGGCATAGTTTAGTGAAAAAACAATATGTTGCACGTGGCGTATCGGCCAAATTGAAACTCAAAAATTTTCAGGTCTTACAACATAGCAAAAGTTTTAAACAGCCACTTGAGAGCAAAAACGATCTTGAAAAAGTCCTGCAACTTTTGCTTCACGAAATGCATATTCCCGCACAGGATCAATTCCGTTTA
This sequence comes from Acinetobacter sp. YH01007, assembly GCF_013420425.1. Classification (NCBI taxonomy): domain Bacteria; kingdom Pseudomonadati; phylum Pseudomonadota; class Gammaproteobacteria; order Moraxellales; family Moraxellaceae; genus Acinetobacter; species Acinetobacter sp. YH01007. The sequence goes on from NZ_VOYC01000018.1 coordinate 80,127, forward strand.
ATTGGGGTCGGTCTGTATCAACTCAGCTCTGCCGATGAACAAGCACAACTGTCTTTACTGTAAATATCACGACTCGTAAATATCACGGATTTTAAAGCGGTAAACTTCCCGCTCTACATAAAACATACCTAGCCAATACTTGCCGATGAATACTAAAGCTATTTTTGTATAAATTTCAGCCAAAAGAATAAAAATAAGACAATTTACCCTTCACAGTTGTGCTTTTTAGAGTAATCTATGCGCGCGATGTATTTATCCGTACATACGCTGAGATGTCAAAAATCACCATTACTTTTGGCATACTTGTCCTGTGATTGGCGTGACGATCAAATCCGAAGATTACAGGACAACTCTGCGCTTGGCACTTCGCCGCTTTGATACACCGTCTCTCTTTTCCTCGTATTTTCCATTCAACTACTTTTTATTTTAAGTAGACTGCTGCCTGCATATTTTCCACGTGCTTGCCTGCCTCTATAATACCTCACGCTTTTTATACCCAATCGCTTGGCGCGAGGATCACACCCAATGGCTGTTCAACGTCTACATATCCAAAAACGTTATTCTGAAATTGCAATTTCGGGAAATTTAGTCCATTTGGCAGGGCAACTGGCAGAAGACACACAACAAGATATTGAGGGGCAAACCCAACAAACACTTGCCCTGATTGATCGTTTATTGGCAGATGCGGGTACAGATAAAAGCCACATCATGTCGGTAATGATTTTTCTAAAAGACATTGAGCGCGATTATGCCGCAATGAATCAAGTTTGGGATGCTTGGGTGGCAGATATACAAACTTTACCGCGTACCTGCGTAGAAGCCAAGTTATATCATCCTGACGTTTTAGTTGAGATGACTGTGGTTGCAGTCAAACCTGAAGAGCAACCCAACGTATAACAGATGTGATTGGATCAGGAACATACCCAAAAAAATCAGCATGTCATGGCGACATGCTGATTCATGTTGTCTATCTAGTGATTTTAGCGGCAAGCGTTTAGCCTAATACCTTCACTTTATGGCGTACAGAATGCGCTAAAAAATCATACTTCTTTAAGGCAGTATCCAAATCATCTAAATCTGCATAAGATGACGATGACTGCCCAAAAGCTTCGCGTAATTCGTGATATTCAGGCACATCTTCATAACGCAGCACTTTATAACCCGCCAAACGCAGCAATTCATCTTGGTATTGTGCATTGCGGCTACGTTTCAACATCAACAAATCATCTAAAGCCACAATTGCAACAACTTGATGATTGGCATCCAACACCACAAAATCGGCAATCATATTGCGGTATTTATGTCGAGTACGTGAAAATTTCGTGGTCAGCAAGGCATCAAAAGACACATGCGCCAAGATGATATGTTGAGGTAAAATTTCCTGCAAACGTGTATACGTCAGCTGTTCATTTAAGTTAAAAATTGCACGTTGCTTTAGTGCACTGTCCTGAGGTTTTTCTCTATTTTCCAAGCCCTTAACCGCCATCAAGAGAAAGAAAATCAGTATCAAAACCCCAATCAAAATATAAATGGTCATTATTCAATCCTTAAAATCATTTTTATAGTTGTTTCGGCTTCATGCCGATTTTTTCATCAAATCAGTATATAACACGCTTTTATATTTAAACGTTCCATTTAAGAAACTACATGAAACATTGACAAAACCATCATAGAAACAGAAATTTTGTTTCACAAGCCCGCCTTTTGTCTAAGTGCTGTAGCATCTAAGCGTGTTTTTATCATTAGATACGAATACTGTATAGCATGCAAAAAAATAACAAAGCAATGCTTAACAGATTCGATTGTCGGACAATTCCGATGAAATGAAAAGCAAACAAAAAAGGCGCTGCAGCGCCTTTTGATGGATCTTAACTTCAAGTACTAAGCTTTCGATTTTGGCTTAGATTTTTTGTGTGAAAATGGACGTTTTTCACCTGTTTCACGTGGCGGCAAACCTGTGTGCTGAGTCAATATCTGCCCTTTCTTCGGACGATTACTGTTCTGAGCACGATTACCACTTTGCCCCGTACGTTTTTGTGAATCACCCGCGACAGTCGAGTTTTTCTTACGTGCCGTTTGATACTGTCCATCTGTGCCTTGCGGCTGATAGGTTGGAATCAGGTGCTGTTTAGAGTTTCCGATTAAATCTGCACGTCCCATTTCTTTTAAGGCTTCACGCAACAACGGCCAGTTGTTTGGATCATGGTAACGTAAGAAAGCTTTATGCAAACGACGACGTTTTTCGCCTTTGACAATATCCACATTTTCGGTATAACGCGCCACTTTGGCCAGTGGGTTTTTACCTGTGTAATACATGGTCGAAGCGGTCGCCATTGGCGATGGATAGAAAGTCTGTACCTGATCGGCACGGAAACCATTCTTTTTCAGCCACAACGCCAAATTCATCATGTCGTAATCGGTCGTTCCTGGGTGCGCGGCAATAAAGTACGGAATTAAATATTGCTCTTTGCCCGCCTCTTTACTGAAACGATCAAACATTTGTTTAAAACGGTCATACGTACCAATACCTGGTTTCATCATCTTAGATAATGGGCCTTTTTCGGTATGCTCAGGTGCAATTTTTAAATAACCGCCCACATGATGCGTCACCAATTCACGTACATATTCAGGGTTCAACACTGCCAAGTCATAACGTAAACCTGAACCAATCAGAATTTTTTTAATACCTTTCAGTTCACGCGCTTTACGATATAACTGGGTTAAAGGTGCATGATCGGTATGTAAGTTTTGACATACGCCCGGGAATACACAAGAGGGTTTACGACAATTCTTTTCAATTTCAGGGTCTTTACAATGCAAACGGTACATATTTGCAGTCGGGCCACCCAAGTCTGAAATAATGCCAGTAAAGCCAGGCGCAGTATCCCGAATTTTTTCCACTTCACGCAAAATGGATTCTTCAGAACGGTTTTGGATAATTCGTCCTTCGTGTTCGGTAATCGAACAGAAAGTACAGCCACCAAAACAACCACGCATGATATTGACCGAAAACTTGATCATATCAAAAGCAGGGAAACGTGCATTGCCATAAGATGGATGCGGCAAACGTGCATACGGTAAATCGAATACATAGTCCATTTCTTCCGTAGTCAACGGAATAGGCGGTGCATTCAACCACACATCACGTTCACCATGCTTTTGCACCAAAGCACGCGCATTGCCCGGGTTAGTTTCTAAATGCAAAATACGGTTAGCATGCGCATACAGCACAGGATCATTCGCCACTTCCTCAAAAGAAGGCAAACGAATCACTGCCAATTCACGTGGGGGTAATTTGTGTTTAATTGCTTTTGAAGCAGGCTGCAATTGCACAATCTGGGTATCTGCATCTAGCTGATCACCTTCACGAACAATTGGATTGCTGACTACATCTTTCTGGAAATTTTGATATTGCGCGAGGTTGTTGCCCTTATCTTTTTCAATCTCACAACCGTCTAAATCTTCGGTCATCACATAAGGGTTGATGATTGGATCGACACGGCCCACGCTATCTACATCATTAGATGCAATTTCAACAAATTTGGATTTAGACGCACGGTTATGTTTATTGATAATAAATGCTGTACCACGTACATCTGTAATTTCGTGGATTTTTTCACCTTTGGCCAAACGGTGCATCACTTCAATAATCGAACGCTCGCCATTGCCGTACATCAATAAGTCGGCTTTAGAATCCATTAAAATCGAGCGACGAACTTTATCCGACCAATAATCATAATGTGCAATACGACGCAACGAGCCTTCAATCCCGCCAAGTAAAACAGGCACATCTGGAAAGGCTTCACGACAACGCTGACAGTACACCGTAGCTGCACGGTCAGGACGTTTATTCGGCTGATTGTCTGGCGAATAAGCATCATCAGAACGGATTTTACGGTCTGCGGTATAGCGGTTGATCATCGAGTCCATATTGCCTGCGGTGACGCCCCAAGCGATGGTCGGCCTCCCTAAAACCCGAAAAGATTCCACATTGGTCCAGTCTGGCTGGGCGATGATCCCGACACGAAAGCCCTGCGCCTCAAGCACACGACCAATCACGCCCGATACAAAAGAGGGATGATCAATATAAGCATCACCACAAACTAGAATAAAATCGCAGGCATCCCAACCGAGCTGATCCATTTCTTCGCGTGACATCGGCAAAAATGGCGCAGGCTCAAAACATGACGCCCAATATTTGTCATAATCAAACAACGCTTTGGGTGCGGTCTGAGCAGTATAAGCAGTAGACATGGCTTGCAATTCTCGGCTGGGAAGTGGAAGATCAAAAGTCGATCAAAGATGAAAGCCGACTATTTTAGCATGAATTCCATTCATCTTGCTTGATTAAAAAACACACAAAATCAGCAAACTATTTTTATATCCTAAGTTGGTATCTGAATAAGAAAAGCATAAAGGGATAAGCCTAAAGCAATAATCCTGAATGCTTATCGCAGCGCTGTTGGTTTAATCTTTAAACGCCACGCACCATAAAGCGCCACACCCAAGACTGCAGTCATCACCCATGTCAGACCAGACCAGCCCCATTGTTCCCAAATCAGACCGCTACCACTACCGAGCAAACTCGAACCCATGTAGTAACTAAATAAATATAATGATGATCCCACTGCACGATACTGCAGTGCTTGAATCGACACCCAACTACTGGCAGTAGAATGTGCGGCAAAAAAAGCAAAGGTAAATAGCACCAATGCAGCCAATACGACGGCTAAATGTGCAATCGACATCAACCATAATGCGATCAACATTAGGACAATCACCATAGGCAACACACGTTCACGTCCAATACGATTGCCCCAGCTTGCCGCACGCGGTGAACTATAAATACCCGCCAAATAGGCAATTGAAATCACCCCAATCCAAACTTGGGAAAGCTCAAATGGTTTAGCTAGTAAATAATAGCTGATGTAATTGAAAACACTGACGAAACAGCCCATCAGCAAAAAGCCCTGTAAAAACAGGATTCTTAATTTACGGTCTGCCAAATTGGCAACAAAAGCATCTCTAAACCGCGAGAAGCGAATCGGATACGCTGTAAAATTTTTCGATGCAGGAAGTAACATATAAAAGGTGATTGCAATTAGTAAATTCAAACCACCAATAATTAGGGTTGCCGCTTGCCAAGATATAAAATCGACCAAGACCCCAGCAATTAAACGTCCACCCATGCCACCAATGGCCGTACCCGAAATATACAGCCCCATAGCAAAACCAATATCTTGCTGTCGAATTTCTTCACCAATATAGGTCATGGCGACCGCAGCTACACCACTCACAGCAATGCCAATAAAAATTCGTGTGGTTAAAAAGAATGACCAGATTGGAAGTAAGGCACTCAGAATTAATAAAATGGCAGCTAAAAATAAAGCCAAAACCATAATAGGTTTACGCCCAAAACGATCTGAAATAAAACCTGTGAAAAGCAAACCTATCGCCAAAGCCACAGTAGAAAATGACAGCGGGAAACTACTTTGGGTTGGTGTAACCGTAAAAAAATCGGCCAAAATTGGCATCATCGGTTGCACACAGTACAAGGTCGAAAAAGAAGCGAAACCCGCTAGAAACAACGAAAAAAGAATGGCTTTAAACGGCTTAGTACCATACTGAACATGAGATGCTGCAGCTAAATCAGACATATTTACTCCAATCACGCAATCAGTATACGCCTGTTTATGGACAAAAATAAGCTCGGTATTTTATCGTTTGCTCAAAAACAGCGTCAGTATCATTCATCACTTTGTCAGTTTTTGCTTACATGCACTGAAGCAAAATGAGGCTAGGCAGTATTTTGAGCTTACGGTATTCTTTAAAGCATAAGGAGACAGGATGTTTCCCAAACAGAAAACAACAATAATAGGTTTGAGCACCAGGATCGTGAGGTACGACAGGAGTTATACCTAAACACGAAATACAAAGAAACCCCGTCAGGATGATGGGGTTTCTTTTTATCTGTGTCTTGAGTATATAACTTTATCTATCATCACTTTCTATTTACACACCCCATAATCAAAAAGTCCCCAAACAAGGTTGAGGACTTTTGAACTTAGCACATTACAAGTTTAAGCTTTGGCAGCAACTGCTTTGCCTGCTTTAATTTGCTCAGCTTCATCTTCACTCATAATCAAGGCAACCGCAATTGCAGTGATCAACACTGGCAAACCTACTGCCATAAAGTTGAAGTGTGCAGGTAAATTCATACCCAATAAGCCGCCAATTAAAATTGGACCCACAATCGCACCCATACGACCAATGGCAGATGACCAGCCAATACCTGTTGAGCGTACCGCAAGTGGGTAATATTGTGCCACATAGCTATACAACAACATTTGTGAACCAATAGATGCTGCACCCGCCAAGAATACTAAGATGTAAAGCAAGAATTGATTAGATTGGAAGCCCATGAGGCTCATCACCAATGCACCCATGATTCCCAAGAACATCAATACAGGTTTTAAGTGGAAACGGTCTGCTAAAATACCACCACCCACGATACCAACGACTGCACCTACGTTCATCACCATCATGAACATTAAGCTGTTGTCCATAGAATAGCCTGCCGCCATCATCAGTTTTGGCAACCAGCTGCTGAGTGCATACATGGTTAATAGACAAGTAAAGAACGCTAACCAGAACAATAAAGTATTCACTGCACGACCGCGTTTGAACAAGCTCACCACGTTAGCAGCTTCAGGCACACCAACCTGATACAATTCAAAAGTGGTGTCTTCGGTAATTTTTAAATCTGGTGCTAAACGCGCTACGATTGGACGGGCTTGATCTTGCTTATTTTCTTTGACAATAAAGGTTAAAGATTCTGGCAAGAATTTCCAAATCACAGGCAATAAAAACAATGGGATACCCGCAATAAAGAACATGATTTCCCAGCCAAAACTTGGGGTAAACCATGAGCCAAGTAAGGCTGCCATTACACCACCTACAGCATAACCACTAAACATAGTAGTCACTAAGGTGCTACGCATGGTTTTAGGTGCATATTCAGAAGTTAAGGCCACAAGGTTTGGCATTACACCACCAATGCCTAAACCCGCTAAGAAACGTAAAATTGCAAACTCAGTTGGATTAGAAGCAAAGCCACCTGCAAAGGTTAAACCACTAAACAGAACGATACAGATCATGATGACTTTCTTACGACCAATTTTATCGGCCAAAGAACCAAAAATCATCGCACCAAACATCATACCTGCCAATGCAGTACTCGCGAGCATCCCCGCCTGAACAGCACTCAAGCCCCACTCATCCATCAATAAGGGTAAAACGACCCCATTAATTGCCAAGTCATAGCCATCAAATAAAATGATCAGTAGACACCATGCCACGACATTGAAATGAAATGGTTTGAATTTTGCGTGATCGATGACATCATTCACGTTAATTGCTTGATGTGCCATTCCTCACCTCCTGTGAGTTTGTGTTTCAGTAAGCTTGAATAGCAATTTTTACAGTGAAGACTTTCATTTTTATCAGTCATCCATGTCCACTTTTGCCATTCAAGTAGATTGTGTAACTTTCACACAAAACACAAAAAATAAAAATTCAACATTAGTCTAAAACATTTTATTAATTATGGGTTTATTGTTATTTTAAACACAATAAAATGTGATTATTCTTCTTAATATTTTCTTTTCCACATAAAAAAACACCCCCAACGCTAGTTGAGGGTGTTCGAATAATGAGCTGGCGATGACTTACTCTCACATGGGTAACCCCACACTACCATCAGCGCGAAGAGGTTTCACTTCTGAGTTCGGGAAGGGATCAGGTGGTTCACTCTTGCTAT